>DASSGP010000295.1:0-2114 GCA_035693405.1 Rudaea sp.
CTGATGTGGCTGCGCGGCTATGTGCTTGGCGTTAGCGGGCCGTAATGCTGGGAGTAGCGGCGTATCGATGATGAAGAACCGTGTCTTCACTATCGCTCATCTCCCGGTGCTGCGCCGCCTGGAAGTTCCGTTCGCGCTGAGCGTAGCTTGCGCAGCAAGCGAAGTCGAAGCGCCGCGTGACGGACCCTTCGACTCCGGCGCTTTGCGCCTACGCTCAGGGCGAACGGTTCTTGCGTCGCGTTCGATCAGCCTGCTGTTGCTGATCCTCCCTGCCCTTTCCGCCGGGGGCAGTCTGCCGATCGCGACAGACTACACGCAACCCGCCGCTGTCTGCGATCACGCGGTGCACGGCGCATTGGCTCTGATCGACAACGGCAAACCGGCGACGATTCTCGCCGACGCCGCGGACTTTCCCGGCGTGCTGCGCGCCGCGCGCGACCTGCAGGGCGACCTGTCGGCAGTCGCCGGCAGCAATGCAACGCTTTCGACCGATGCGAAATCCGCCGCGGCGACGGCGATCATTGTCGGCACGCTCGGACGCAGCGCGCGCGTCGATCGGATCGTGCGTGAACAACACATCGACGTCGGCGATGTCGCCGGACGCTGGGAAGCCTACCTGTTGGAGGTTGTCGAACATCCCGAACCCGGCGTCGCCCGCGCGCTGCTGATCGCAGGCGCCGACAAGCGCGGCACGATCTTCGGCATCTACGAACTGTCGCGCCGCCTCGGCGTGTCGCCGTGGACATGGTGGGCCGATGTGCCGATCGCAAAACGTGCCGCGCTGCAGATCGCGCCCGGACGCTTCGTCGACGCGCCGGTTGTGCGCTATCGCGGCATCTTCATCAACGACGAGGATCCCTCGCTCGGCGGCTGGGTGAAAGCGACCTACGGCGGCCCGAACCATGAGTTCTACGCGCGCGTGTGCGAGCTGATCCTGCGCCTCAAGGGCAACCTGCTGTGGCCGGCGATGTGGGGCCGCGCGTTCGCCGACGACGACGCCCAGAGTCCCGTGCTTGCCGACGAGTACGGCGTCGTCATCGGCACTTCGCACCACGAGCCGATGATGCGCGCCCACGTCGAATGGCAGCGCTATGGCAAGGGCCCATGGAACTACGAGCAGAACCGTGACGCGCTGCGCGCATTCTGGCGCCACGGCATCGAACGCATGGACGGGCACGAGAGCATCGTCACGCTCGGCATGCGCGGCGACGGCGACGAGCCGATGACGCAGGGCACGGCGATCGACCTGCTCGAGCGCATCGTCGCCGACCAGCGCGGCATGCTCGCCGAGATTACCGGCCGTCCCGCCGAGCGCACACCGCAGGTCTGGGCGCTGTACAAGGAAGTGCAGGACTACTTCGACGCCGGCATGCGCGTTCCCGACGACGTCACACTGCTGTTCTCCGACGACAACTGGGGCAACCTGCGCCGGCTGCCGGACATTTTTGAAGGTCCGCACGACCCCATCCTGGAGTCGCCGGACCGCGCCGAGTCCGGCACATGTCCGGACTCGTCTACGACGAGTCAAGCGCTCACTCGCTCGACTCGCGCGCGAGCCATCCATGGCTCGCGGGAACTCTGCCTTCGGCAGAGTTCCCATGGCGAGAAACGCGATGGCGGCTACGGTATCTACTACCACTTCGACTACGTCGGCGGCCCGCGCAGCTACAAGTGGATCAACACGAACCAGATCGAGCGTGTCTGGGAGCAGATGCAAATGGCAAAGGCATACGGCGCCGACCGCCTGTGGATCGTCAACGTCGGCGACATCAAGCCGATGGAATTTCCGATCTCGTTCTTCCTCGACCAGGCGTGGAATCCCGAGGCGATGTCCCTCGGTGACCTTCAGGCTTACCCGTCGAAGTGGGCCGCAGAGCAGTTCGGCCCCGAGCATGCCGCGGAGATCGGCGCGATCCTCACGCGCTACACGCAATACAACTCGAGGCGCAAGCCCGAACTGCTTGCGCCGGACACGTACAGCCTGACGAATTTCAGCGAAGCCGATCGCGTGCTCGGCGAATGGAACGCGCTGGTCGAACGCACGCAGCGCATCGGCGCGGCGTTGCCCGCCGCGTATCGCGATGCGTGGTACGAACTCGTCGCCTATCCGGTGC
>DASSGP010000296.1:0-5320 GCA_035693405.1 Rudaea sp.
GTGGTCTTGTCACCCTTGAGCGAGGCCTGCAGCGCCTGGATCACGGCGGCGGTGTCGACCTCGTCCTTGATCTGGCCGATGCTGCGGGCGACATCCATGCCGACCATGTAGCCGTACTTTTCCTTTTCGCTCTTGAACTTCGCGTCGATCGCTTTGGTATCGACGGGGGGGCCGGCGGGCTTCGCGGCTGCGCCTGGGGCGGCTCCCGGAGCAGCGGCGCCCGGGTGGGCAGCCGGCGCTGCAGCAGGCTTGTCCTGTGCGAACACCGGACTACCGGCAACGATCGCCGCAGTGATCGCCGCGGCGGTCAAGGTCTTGCGCAAAAACTGAGTCATGAGGTCTCCTGAGGGGTCGGGTAATCAAAGCAGTAAGCGCCTGCCGGCCTGCGGCTTCTCGAACGTTACGAGAGGGCCGGGGCGATTTAAGGGCTGCGTATTGTGCGGGCAGCCCGTGTCGAAGGCAAACGTGCGGTGCCTTGGATGGTGCGGGGAGCATTAGGTTCCCGGCACAGTACGACTTTATTCAGTCTGGGACCTCTGACTGCCGGTAATGAGCCGTGGTTCCCCGCCGCGCGCGTCCTACACGGAGGCCCCTTGCACTCGGTCACGGCTGGGCCGCCCCGCCGCGGCTGCTAAACTATACGGATGTTACGATTCGAAAATCTCTCCCTTCGCCGCGGCCCGCTGCTGCTGTTCGAGCAGGTCAGTCTCGGCCTGCACGCCGGCTGGCGCGTCGGTATCAGCGGGCGCAACGGCGCCGGCAAATCGAGCCTGCTGTCGCTGATCGCCGGCGAACTCGGCCCGGATTCCGGTCATTTCGAACGTCCGCGCGACTGGACCCTGGCTTTCGTTCGCCAGGAAGTTCCGGCACTGGATTCTTCGGCACTCAACTACGTTCTCGACGGCGATGGCGAGTTGCGCCGCATCGAACAGGCGCTCGTCGATGCCGAGGCGGCCCACGACGGCACGCGCATCGCGACCCTGCACGAACGCCTGCTCGCGATCGATGGCTACGCCGCCCGCTCACGCGCCGGCGCGCTCCTGCACGGACTCGGCTTCAGTTCCGAAGACGAAGGCCGTCCGGTGCGCGAATTTTCCGGCGGCTGGCGCATGCGGCTGAATCTGGCCCAGGCGCTGATGTGCCGCTCCGACATGCTGTTGCTCGACGAACCGACGAACCACCTCGATCTGGACGCCGTGCTCTGGCTCGAACAGTGGCTCAAGCGCTACCCGGGCACCTTGCTTCTGATATCGCATGACCGTGAGTTCCTCGACGCAGTCGTCACCCATGTGCTCAGCATTGCCGACCAGCGCATCGAACTGTTCGCCGGCGACCTGACCGGGTTCGAGCGCAAGCGCAGTGAGCGCTTGCTGCAGCAGCAGGCCCAATTCGAGAAACAGCAACGCGAACGCGCTCACCTGATGCATTTCGTCGACCGGTTTCGCGCCAAGGCGAGCAAGGCGCGGCAGGCTCAGAGCCGCATCAAGGCACTTGAGCGCATGGTCGACCTTGCTCCGATCCGCGCGGCATCGCCGATCACGTTCCAATTCCGCGAACCTGCGGCGCTGCCGGTGCCGTTGCTGCGCCTCGACGAAGTCGCCGCGGGCTATGGCAAGCGTCACGTCCTCGATGGAGTGAAGCTCAGTCTTTCGCCGGGCGACCGCATCGCCCTGCTCGGCGCAAACGGCGCAGGCAAGTCGACGCTGATCAAACTGCTGGCCGGCGCCACGCCACCGCTGGCCGGCGAACGGATCGCCGCCAGAGACCTGGCCGTCGGCTATTTTGCCCAGCACCAGCTCGAGCAACTCGATTCGGCGGCCTCGCCGGTCGATCATCTCAAGCGGCTCGACGCACGCCTCGGCGAACAGGTCGCCCGCGATTTTCTCGGCGGCTTCGGCTTTGACGGCGACCGCGCCCTGACTCCGGTCGCACCGTTTTCCGGCGGCGAGAAGGCGCGCCTGTGCCTGGCACTGACGATCTACGCGCGGCCGAATTTGCTGCTGCTCGACGAACCGACCAATCACCTAGACCTCGACATGCGCGAGGCTCTGACCGAGGCGCTCAACGATTTTTCCGGCGCCCTCGTGCTGGTATCGCATGACCGCTCGCTGATCCGCACGTGCTGCGACACGCTGCTGCAGGTCGGCGGCGGACGCGTCGAAGACTATTCCGGAGATCTCGACGACTACGCTCGCAACGTGCAGCGGCAGTCCGCAGCCGAGCAACCGGCGCCGGTGCCGGCAGCGTCGTCGAGCCGGCGCGAAGGCCGCCGCGAGCGCGCGGAGCAGCGCGCGCGCACCGCTCCCCTGCGCCAGCAGGTGCAGAAACTCGAGAAACGCCTGAGCGAGCTGACCGAACGCAAACGCGCGGCCGACGCGGCCTTGGCCGATCCGACGCTCTACGACGGCGATCAGGCCGAGCGGCTCGGCGAACTTACGCAGAAAGCCGGCGCGCTCGCGTCGGCACTCGGTGAGCTCGAGGAGCAGTGGCTGCACGCCCACGATGAACTCGAACGCGCGACGGCGGCATGAATTGCGGCCGCTGACCACACGGCCCGGTGAATATCGATATCGCTGGCGGTGATCGCAGGTGCCGGGCCAGCCCGCCGCGCTACCGTATAATGGGCGTTTGCCCGCCCTCCCCCGAAAATTCCGGAAAACCCGATGTCACAGCTGATCGCGCCGCACGGCGGCCAACTCGTCAACCTGATCCCTGTTCCCGCCGCCGAGCGCGTCGCGCTGAAACGCGAAGCCACGCAACTTCCCGCCTGGGACCTGTCGCCACGCCAACTGTGTGATCTGGAATTGCTGTTGTGTGGCGCGTTCTCGCCACTCGACGGCTTCATGACCCGCGCCGACTACGACCGCGTCTGCAGCGAGATGCGCCTGGCCTCCGGCGCGGTCTGGCCAGTGCCGATCACGCTCGACGTCACGCGCGAGTTCATCGAGAAGCTCGGCGCGGTCAAGAGCGTCGCGCTGCGCGATCCCGAGGGCGTGATTCTCGCCGTGCTCGACATCGCCGAATCCTGGGAAGCCGATCGCGAGCGCGAAGCGCAGGCAGTGTTCGGCACGACCGATCGACTGCATGCCGGCGCCAACTACCTGCTGACCAAGTCCAATCCGGTTTATCTCGGCGGCAAGCTGCGCGGTCTCGAACCGCCCCGTCACTACGACTTCCGTCACCTGCGCGTGACGCCGCGAGAAACCCGCACCCATTTCGAAAAGCTCGGCTGGCAGCGCGTGGTGGCGTTCCAGACGCGCAACCCGATGCATCGCGCGCACCTCGAATTGACGTTCCGCGCCGCACAGATCGCCGAAGCGAACCTGCTGATCCACCCGAGCGTCGGCATGACCAAGCCGGGCGACATTGACCACTACACGCGCGTGCGCTGCTACGAGAAGTTGATCTCGCACTATCCCGAGCAGACGACGATGTTGAGCCTGCTGCCGCTGGCGATGCGCATGGGTGGCCCGCGCGAGGCGCTGTGGCACGCGATCATCCGCAAGAACTACGGCTGCACGCATTTCATCGTCGGCCGCGATCACGCCGGTCCCGGCAACGGTGCCGACGGCAAGCCGTTTTATGGTCCGTACGCCGCGCAGGAACTCGTTCAGAAGCATCAGGAAGAACTCGGCATCACGATGGTGCCGTTCCAGGAGATGGTCTTCGTCCAGGAGCGCGCGCAGTACGTGCCGGCCGACGAAGTGCAGAGCGGCGAAACCGTGCTGAACATCTCGGGCACGGAATTGCGCCGGCGCCTGCACGAAGGTCTCGACATCCCGGACTGGTTCACTTATCCGGAAGTCATCGAGGAGTTGCGCCGCACGCACCCGCCGCGGCACAAGCAAGGCTGCACGATTTTCTTCACCGGCTTGTCCGGATCCGGAAAGTCGACGCTCGCCAACGCGCTGCTCGTGCGCCTGCTCGAACTCGGCACGCGGCCGGTGACACTGCTCGACGGCGACGTCGTGCGCAAGCATCTGTCGAGCGAGCTCGGCTTCTCGAAGGAACACCGAAATCTCAACGTGCAGCGCATCGGCTTTGTCGCCAGCGAGATCACGAAGAACGGCGGCGTGGCGATCTGCGCGCCGATCGCGCCGTACCACCACGCCCGCCGCGAAGTGCGCGAGATGATCGAGCAGTACGGCATGTTCGTCGAAGTTTATGTATCGACGCCGATCGCGGTCTGCGAAACGCGTGACCGCAAGGGCCTGTACGCGCTGGCCCGCGCCGGCAAGCTCAAGGAGTTCACCGGCATCAGCGATCCGTACGAGATTCCGGAAGACGCGGAAATGCGCATCGACACGACCGACATCAGCCCGGACGAAGCCGTGCAGCGCATCGTCCTGAAGCTCGAATCCCTCGGCCTGATCCGTCCGCACAACTGAAATCCGCAGCGGCCGGGACGTCCGGCCGCGATTTCCGGCACCGATTGGGAGCGCATAGTGCCCGCGGACGGTCGCGGGCGCGGCAAATGCGCATGGCATTGCCTGTTTTTTTGGGGTGCATTGAGACCCCGACGTCGCTCATCCTTTGAATCTGGCTGCCCAGCCCGGCGACCCAGCGCGGTTGATGTCCGGTCAGTAGTAAATTTCAAGTATCTGATTTTAGAAGATTTGTAGTAAATATCACGGACCCATGACTTCTGGATTCGAACAAAGGTGTTGACAAGTTTCGACTAGGTGTTATACTTAGCTACAACACTAGAACTACAGCGCACCCGGATTGGAGATTGTCATGTACATGCGAGCCTTTGTTTACCGCTTCGTATACGTCGGCGTAGTGAGCCTGGGAATCGCCCTCGGCGCCGCCTTCCAGCAGCCGGTTGCGCATGCAGCAGCGTCGCAGCCCGCTTCGGACCAGGCGGCCGTCGCGGCGCCGGCGCCGCTGCCGATCGTTACCCTTTCCACAGTCCATGTCCATGCAGACGCTGCGCGGACTCCGGTCGCCAAGCCTGTCGCGCCGGCTCGAGTTGCCACGGCAGTGGCGCCTGACCTCGTCAGCAGCGTCGCGTCGGACCATCGCGGCGGCTCGGTATCCACCCTGCGTCTGGACATGCCGTACTACTCGTTCGGCAAGATGCTCCCGCGCGTAGGCAAGGAATGAATCGATGAGCATCACCTGGAACGACAACGCTCCGATCTATCGCCAACTGCGCGACCGCGTCGTGGCGATGATCCTGGACGGTATCCTGAAACAGGGCGACGCGCTTCCTTCGGTGCGCCAGGTCGCGGCGGATTTCCAACTCAATCCGATCACCGTGTCCAAGGCGTATCAGGAATTGGTCGACGATCAACTGGTGGAAAAACGGCGGGGACTC
>DASSGP010000297.1:0-13905 GCA_035693405.1 Rudaea sp.
GCACAAGGCGACCCACGAAGGCAAGGTCGCCGCGGAAGTCTGCGCCGGCCACAAGAGCGAATTCGTCGCGCGCGTGATCCCGAGCGTGGCCTACACCGATCCGGAGGTCGCCTGGGTCGGCGTGACCGAAGCCGACGCGAAGAAGGACGGCATCAAGTTCGGCGTCGGCAAGTTTCCGTACGCGGCGTCCGGCCGCGCGATCGGCATCGGTCGCACCGAGGGCTTCACCAAGCTGATCTTCGACGAGGCCACGCATCGCGTGATCGGCGCCGGCATCGTCGGACCGAACGCCGGCGACCTGATCTCCGAAGTCGCGCTGGCGATCGAGATGGGCTGCGAAGCCGCCGACATCGGCCTGACCGTGCACCCGCACCCGACGCTCTCAGAGTCGGTCGGCATGGCGGCGGAAGTATACGAAGGTACAATTACCGACTTGTACATTCCAAAGAAGAAGTGATCGAGCGCCGGGGTTCCATCGTCCCGGCGTCCGCATGCTCGCCACGACGCCCGCCGGATGCGGCGATCTGCGTACTCGTGTTGCTTGACGAGTGCCCGCGCGTTGCCGCCGCACCGGCCGGCCGTCCCGACCGGGCACCCGGTCGTGGCGGCGAGTTCCGTTCAGGTGCGCTTGATTCACCTGTCGTTGTGGCCGCATTTCTACAATTGATGCGACGAGGATTTCGTCTCGTCCGGGCACTTTGCCGGCTGCCTGCGCATCGCCTGCGCATCAAGGAGAATCGCCATGAAACTGTATTTTTCCCCCGACGCCTGTTCGCTGTCGCCGCATATCGTGCTGCGCGAACTGGACCTGCCATTTTCTCTGGAAAAGGTCGACACGAAGACGAAGAAGACCGCTTCGGGCGCCGACTTTCTTCGCATCAATCCGAAGGGCTATGTGCCCGTGCTCGAACTCGACGATGGCCAGCGCCTGACCGAAGGCCCGGCCATCGTCCAGTACCTGGCCGATCGCAAGCCGGGCGCGAAGCTTGCGCCAGCCAACGGCACGTTCGAACGCGCGGGCCTGCAGGAATGGCTGAACTTCATCACCAGCGAAATCCACAAGAGCTTCACGCCGCTGTTCAACGCGTCGATGCCGGACGCGGCCAAGGCGATCTACAAGGAAAAGATCGCCCAGCGCTTCGCACTGATTGACGCAACGCTGGCCAAGCGTGACTACCTGCTCGGACCGAACCCCAGCGTCGCCGACGTGTACCTGTTCGTCGTCGCGCGCTGGTCGAAGCAGTTCGACATCGATCTCGGACGCTGGCCGGCGCTGGCGACGTTCATGGATCGCATGACCGAACGCGCATCGGTGAAGGCGGCGTTGAATGCCGAATCGCAGGCGAGAAAAGCCGCCTAGCCGCAAAGCGTCCCGATGCAACTCCTCGGGACGTCGCCAGGCGCGTATCCGGAACGCTACTTGCGTTTCTTGCCCGCCGCCTTGCCGTCGGCCGCGGCGGCTTCTTCCGCCGCGATCTGTTCGGCCACGTCGTAATGGCGCACGAGCGGTTCCATTTGCAGCAGGAAGTGCTCATCCTCGGGGTAGTACACCGAGCGGTCCGGATTTTCGCCGGCGAAGGCGCGCACGGCGTCCATCGATTCCCACAGCGAGATCAGCATGACCTCGCAATGCTCGCCCTGGTTGCGGCGCAGGATCGTCACGCCGCGGTTGCCCGGCGTCTTGGCGTAGTCGCGCAGGCCGGTTTCATGCAGGTAGGCGAGGTAGTCGTCCGCCTTTTCCTTGAGCGTGATACCGCGCCAGATGCGAGCGATCATGGATGAGCTTCCGCGATGCCGGATGCAATCAGCATACATGAGAACCGCGCGGACGGCCGCAGGCTGCGGGCTCGCGCCCCGGGACCGTAGCCGCGGCGATCCCGGGCCAGTGACACGACAGCCGCCGGATAGGTTATCTTTGCGCGGCACGCTGGGGGGAGCGTGTCGATAATCACGCGTGCATCGACGAGGATTTTGGCGATGGACTGGACGTTGCTTTTCCTGCTCCTGGTCGCTCTGGCCGCCATCGTGCAGCTGTGGATGGCGTTGAACAGCCAGCGGCGGCAGACGCTGTCCGCCAACTTCGCCGTCGAAGAGGCGCAGCAGGAACTCGAGCGGCTTCAGGCTGCCCAGGCACAGACGATCCAGGTCACCAAGCTTGCCGCGCTCGGCCAGATGGTCGCCGGCGTGGCGCGCGAGATCAATGCGCCGCTCGGGCTCGCGCAAGGCAACATCGAGGTCGTCGGCGAGATGCTGGCGGAATACCGCTCGCTCGTGCAGCAATATGACGCGGCCGTGCAGCATTGCCTGCAGCCGGTCGATCTGCTGTTCGGCGCGGACAAGGCCAGCCTGGACAAGCTCGTCAAGTTCGTCGAGGAGGCTCGCCGAAAGCTGTTCGAGGCGCGCGCGAACCTCGAGAACAGCGCGATGGTGAAAAAGGCCGAAGTCCTGCTCGGCGATTCGCGCGGCGCCCTGGTGCAGTTGTCCGGCCGCGCGCTGAGCATCAAGGAGTTCGCCCGCACCGACATCGATGCGCCGGCGCTGGTCGACATTGGTGAGTGCGTCGACAACGCGCTGGCGCTGGCGCAATCGCGCCTGCCGGAGCGGATCAAGCTGGTCCGGCAGATCGGCGCCTTGCCGAAAGTGCGCAGCGTGCCGGGCGACCTGGACCAGGCGTTCCTCGCCCTGATCAACAACGCCGCGGCCGCAATGGAGGGAGAGGGCACGCTGACTGTCAGCGGCAAGCAGGCGGGCGACCGGATCGAGGTGGCATTCGAGGACACCGGCTCGGGCATCGGCGATGACATTCTGCCGAAGATCTTCGAGCCGTTCTTCACGACCCGGCCGCGCGGCGAAGGCGCCGGCTTGGGACTGACGATCGCGCATCGTATCGTGGCCGGACTCGGCGGTTCGATCCAGGTCAAGACGACGCCCAAGCATGGCTCCACGTTCAGCGTGAGCCTGCCGACTGGCAGCGCCGATGGCAGCGATGGCCGCTGACGAGGTCAAGCCGGCCGGGCCGGCCGCAGCGCCGGCATCGCGCATCCTGCTGGTCACGGCCGAAGGCAGCATCCAGCACGCGCTCGTGGCCTTGTTGCGCGAGCACCAGGTCATCGTCTGTGCCGATCCGGATGCCGCCGCGGCGCTGGCTTCAAAGCACGATGTCGATACCGTGATCTGCGGCCAGCGCGTGCCGCCGGTGACCGGTATCGACGTCTTGCGCGCGGTCAGGCGCGGGCACGCGCGTGGCATGCGCGTATTGCTGAGCGATCGTCCCGAAGGGCGCCTGCTGCTCGATGCGATCAACGAAGTCGAGGTGTTTCGCTGCGTCGATCTGCCCTGGAACAACGCGGCGATGAGGGAACTGGCGAACGCCGCCGCGCGCGGCGCGCGTGTCACGCCGGTGCTCGGCAGCGAGCCGCCGACGGCCGACGAGGCCGGTGACCTCAAGCGCCATGTCGCCCTGGTCGTGATCGACAGCGATGCCGACGCGCAGCAACGCCTGCGCGACGTGCTGCAGCCGCATTACAAGCTGCACTTCGCCAACGAGTTCGAGCGCGCTCTGGTATTCATGGAACAGCACGAGACCGGCGCCCTGATTTGCGCCACGCGCATCGGGCGCAGCGATCTGGTCACGCCGCTCAAGGCACTCAAGCAGTCGCATCCGCAGATCACGACGATTGCGATCGATGCGCATCTCGACGTCGACCTGACGATCGAACTGATCAACGAGGCGCAGGTCTTCCGCCTGTTGCGCCGGCCGCTGCACCCGACGATCTGCCGCCAGTACGCGGACGCGGCCATGGCGCGCTACTGGCGCATCAAGCAGAACCCGCAGGCGGCCTGGCGATTTGCCGCCGCGCCGGCGCGCGGAGCGCGCGCGCCGTGGCAATTGACTGCAGGATTGATCAACCGCATCCGTGGATTGCCGGGACGGCTGGTCGACGCCGATGCGGCCGTCTGAGCGCGCGCGCGTCCGCGCCTGATCGAGCTCCGCGGAAGGCAGCATTGTCCACATTTATCATTTTTGGCGCGACCGGGGCGACCGGCCGGTTGCTGCTGCCGCGCCTGCTCGAACGCGACGCGCGTGTCTACGGCGTCAGCCGGGCGCCGCCCGCGCCAGCGCTCCGGCCGCAGCTGATCTGGGTCAGGGGCGACCTGTTCGGCGTCGTCGACACGCTGCCGGCGGCCGCCGACGTCGTCGTCAGCCTGGGCCCGCTCGATGCATTCGCTGCCTGGTTCGATGGCCTTCCGGTTGCCGGCGTGCGCCGCGTGATCGCGCTCAGTTCGATGAGCGCGGAAACCAAGAGCGCGTCGCCCGACGCGGCCGAGCGCGCGTTGTCCAAGTCGCTGCGCAACGCCGAACAGCGCCTGCTTCGCGCCGCCGCGGCGCGCGGCATTGCCTGCACGGTGTTGCGCCCGACCCTGATCTACGGCGGCGGTGCTGATCGAAGCCTGGTGCCGATCGCGCGCTTCGCGCTGCGCTGGCGCGTCCTGCCTTTTCCACTGGGCGCGAGCGGATTGCGTCAGCCGGTTCACGCTGCGGATCTGGCTTGCGCGGTCGACGCGGTTGTCGACTGTGCGGTCGCGCGCGGAAAGACCTACGCGCTCGGCGGCAGCGAGCGTTTGCGCTTCGATCACATGCTGTTGCGCCTGCGCGCGGCCATTCCGGAGTTCGTGCTGCCGCTGCCGGTCCCGCGCACGATCATCCGCGCAGCACTGCAGAAGCGCGCCGCACGCTCCGGCGTGATCAGCGCGGCCGCGGCCGGTCGCTTGCGCACGGATCTGGTCGCCGACACCACAGAAGCCGCGACCGATTTCGGCTTCGCGCCGTGCGCCTTCAAGGCAGAAGACGTGGTCGCGGCAGCGCGTTCCTGAAAGCAAGTCGGAATCATTTGCGCGAGCCTGTTTTCTGTTGCGGCGCAGCACTGCAACAGCCGAGTAAAGGTCGCAAATGGATGAGCGATTTTCGTTGCAAACAACCGTTTGAACTCCCTATGATGCGGGTCACGCTTCGCCGTCCGTTTTTCGTTGGGGAACTCATCATGCAAAGCCGTATCGCGCTCAACCTCGGGCTGACTTCGCTGTTGTTCACCTTGGCTGCAAGCCAGGCTCTGGCGGGCGTATCACCGCCACCGTCGCTGAACAGCGACGGTTCGCCGGTTACCGCACTGATCACCGCCCGCTTCGATCCCAGCGGCGGGGTGGTGCCGTTTCCGACGAACCTCCTTCTGCAGGGTACGACCGACCTGACGCTGAACATCCCGGTCGCCAACCGCTTCAACTATGGCGATCCGGCGGTCGCGATGAACGCGCTCGACGGTTTCAGCACGGTCGCCCCCTGGAGCACGACATTCTCGGTCGCGCCGAAGGCCAGCAGCGTGGTTGGCGGTCAGACGGTACGCGTGTTCGAAGTCGAACTCACCGGTCCGGGCGGG
This sequence comes from Rudaea sp., assembly GCA_035693405.1. Classification (GTDB taxonomy): domain Bacteria; phylum Pseudomonadota; class Gammaproteobacteria; order Xanthomonadales; family Rhodanobacteraceae; genus Rudaea. The sequence continues at coordinate 5,436 of DASSGP010000297.1, forward strand.
GGCGTGAAGAAGATCGTGCGCGAGCTTGCCTCGCCGCAGGAGTTTGTCGCCGTCATCGCGCCAACCGATCCGACCGGCAAGACGCTTGCGATCGTGCCGACAGCGCCGCTGCGCCAGCTCACCTCGTACATGGCGGTGCTGCTGGGCGAAGGCGGCACCGGCCTGCCGCCCGCCGGGCGCGTGCCGAGCATCACCGATGCCACCGGCAACGACGTCACCTCGGACCAGACCTACTTTCTCGCCAAGCGCACCGCGCCGGTTTGCATCAACGGCAAGTCGACGATCTCGTTGTTGCCGGCGTCGACTACCTGCGCGCTCGAGCCGCTGCGCCAACTGGTCGCCTCGCAGGAAGCTGCCGCGGCGACCGTCGGTATCGATCGCGGGCACATCGTGCTGTCGTGGGTGGCGACGACGCAGTCGACGACGGTCGTTCTGCAGGCGGTCAACAGCGTTATCGATGCGGTTCCGGATACCGCGGTGGCGCTGGCGCCGACGGGACTGAACCTGTCGCAGATCAACGCCGCATTGCCGCCGGTTGCAAATGTCTATGTCGGCGCGCTGAACATTCCCTACTATCTGACCGTGCCGAACGCGGCCAATCAGACGGGCGCCTTCACCGGCTTCTGGCATGCCGCGCCGGGCGCGTACGTGCCGCCGTTTAACGCGCTCGGGCTTGATCCGACCTCGACGAACGTCACGTTCATCAATCCGTTCCCGGTGGCGACGGCGCACCTCAACATTCCGGTTCTGATGACCGTGCCGAACGCGAACTCGGGTCACACGAAACCCGCGTCCGGTTGGCCGATCGTCATCTTCCAGCACGGCATCACACGGCAGCGCACCGACATGTTCGCGATCGCCGGGGCGATGGCGGCGGCCGGTTTTGCGGTCGTCGCGATCGACCTGCCGTTGCACGGCATCACCGATCCGACCAACCCGCTTTACCGCAACCAGTTGCTCACGGGTACTCCGGCGGCCGGTCTGATTTCCGGCGAGCGCACGTTCGACCTGGATTTCCAGAAAAACGACACCGGCGCAGGCGGCCCGGATGGCAAAATCGATCCTTCGGGTTCGTATTTCATCAACCTGACCAGCCTGCTGACTTCGCGCGACAACCTGCGCGAGGGCGTCGCCGACCTGCTCGAACTGCGCAGCGCGATTCCGAGCATGAGCCTCGACGGCGGCCTGACGCCGGCGTTCGACACGGCCCGCATCGCTTATATCGGCCAGTCGCTGGGCAGCATCGAGGGCGCGACTTTCATGGCGGTTGCGCAGACGCCGAACACCTATGTGCAGAACGCGGTGCTGAACGTTCCGGGTGGCGGAGTCGTGGGCCTGCTGATTGGCTCGCCGACCTTTGGCCCGATCATCCTCGGCGGCCTGGCCGGTGCCGGCGTGGTGCCGGGAACACCGGCGTTCGGCCAGTTCGTCGTCGCCGCGCAGACTGTGATCGACTCGGGCGATCCGATCAATTTCGCGTTCGCCACCGCGAACAAGAACATTCTCGCGCAGGAAGTCGTCGGCGGCAGCCCACCGCTGGCGGGCGACATCAGTGCTTCGAAATGCTCGAACTGCTACGACGCCAGCGGCAACTGGCTGCCTGATCAGGTGATTCCGAATGCGGTCTCCGCCTTCCCGCTGTCCGGCGGCAATCCGCTGATCGCCGCGCTCGGACTGACGAGCCTGACCAGTTCGGCGCAATCGGCGACCGGCATCCGCGGTGTCGTGCGCTTCGTCACCGGCACGCACGGATCGCTGCTTGATCCTTCGACGTCACCGCAGGCCACCGTTGAAATGCAGACGGAAGCGGCCAGCTTCCTCGCCACCGGCGGAGCCGCGGTACAGATAACCAATCCGGCCGTGATCAAGCACTAATCCGCCCAGGGGAAACGACATGAGCATGCACAACAAAAAGATCACGACATCTCCGGCCGTCTTCACCCGTCATCCGCTGACCGTTGCGCTCGCACTCGCGCTGGTCGGCGGCTTCGCCGGCAAGGCCCACGCGATCGCGTTCGGCGAGCAGGACGGCTGGCATGGCGATATCAACACGACGCTGTCGTACGGCGCCGACTTCCGCATCCAGGATCAGGATCCCGGGTTGGTCGCCAAGGCGCACTACAACCCGCTCGTCGGCCTGTTGCCGAACGCGCAGCAGCGCGCCGCGAAGGGCGCCTTCTCTGCGAACCACGATGACGGCAATCTGAACTACGACAATGGCGACGTGTTCTCCAACGCGGTCAAGGCAACGAGCGAACTGTCGCTCAACTACGGTGAGAACTTCGGCAGTTTCTTCCGCGCCAGCTATTTCTATGATTTCGAAAATGCCGGCAACGACAAGCTGCCATCGTTGACCCAGGATCAAGTCGGCAAGCGTTTCCGCTTCCTCGACTCGTTCATCTGGGCCAAGTTCACGGTCAACGACCAGCAGGGTACGGTACGCTTCGGCAAGCAGGTGCTCAGTTGGGGCGAAAGCACGTTCATCCAGGGCGGCATCAACGCGATCAATCCGGTCGACGTTTCGCAGTTGCACGTGGCCGGCGCCGAGTTGAAGGAGGCGCTGTTGCCGGTGAACATGATCTGGGCGTCGTACAACTTCACGCAGAACTTCTCGGTCGAGGCGACGTACCTGCTCGAATTCTCGCAGACGAATCCCGATCCGATCGGCAGCTATTTCTCGACCAATGACATCGGCGTGATCGGAGCGACGTACGCGTCGCTGCCATTCGGCCTGATCCCGCAGCCGGTCAACAATGCGCAGAATTACTACAACGTCTGTTTCGGCGGCGCGCCGAGCGACAACCCGGCGTTCCAGGGCGCGGCGCTCGGCGGGTCCAGCCCGTACGAGCACCTGCTCGAGGAGTCGTGCGACCAGACCGTCAAGCGCGGTCGCGATCGCTACCCGAGCGAATACGGCCAGTGGGGCGTGGCCGCGCATTATCTGGCCGAAGGTTTCAACAACACCGAGTTCGGTTTCTACTACCTGCACTATTCCAGTCGCCTGCCGTTGCTCAGCGCGGAAAATACCGTTACGACCACGAGCCCGACCAGCGCGACATATTTCGTCGAATATCCCAGCGGCATCGATCTGTACGGCCTGAGCTTCAACACGACGTTCGATGCTCCGGGAATCGCGTTCCAGGGCGAGTTGAGCTACCGGCCGAACTTGCCGATGCAGATTGACGACGTCGAGTTGCTCTATGCCGGCTTGTCGCCGCTGAACGAACTGATCCCGGCGCCGGCAGACCGCTTCTACAGCCAGCTCGGCGAATTCCCGGCCGGCGTGCCGATCCGGGGCTATACGCGCAATCACTTCACCCAGATGCAGTTCACCGGAACCAAGGTGTTCGGACCGAACAACTGGTTCAGCGCGGATCAGATCGCGCTGGTCGGCGAGGTCGGCTTTGCCGACGCGGATATCCCGTCGCAGATGATGTTGCGCTATAACGGCGATGGCACCGACACCGGTGGCGGACCGGATGTCCTCAGCGGCAGCCTGGTCAACCCGCAGACGCAGGTCAAGGGCTTTCCAACGTCGTTTTCGTGGGGTTATCGCGTCGCCGCGCGCGCCGACTACAACAGCGTGTGGGGAACGGCGTTCACGCTGTCGCCGCGCATCGCGTTCGCCCATGACGTCAACGGCATTACGCCGGGACCCGGCGGCTCGTTCATCGAGGGTCGCAAGTCGATGACGATCGGAGCCGAGGCCAATTACCTCAACAAGTTCACATTCGACCTGAGCTACACCGATTACTGGGGTGCGGGCGACCTGAACCTGATCAACGATCGCGACTTCGTGGCCTTTGTCGTCAAGTACTCGTTCTAAAGGCAACCGCGACGTTTCGTCTGCAACGACAGTCATGAAGGCAGAGCAGATTTTGCCGCTATATAAACCAGTCGCGCAGCGCAAGCAGGCTGCGCGATGCAAATCGGATAACGGGAGGGGTGTAATGACACGCCAACATCGAACAGGTCTCGCGCTGCTGATTGCATGTGCGGTATTTTCCGCCGGGGCCCAGGCCAAGGGCGACGCGTCCAAGCTGGGAGCCACGGGCACGCCCTTGACGCCGGTCGGCGCGGAACGCGCCGGCAACAAGGACGGGACGATTCCGGAATGGAAGGGCGGCATCACGACGCCGCCGGCCGGCTATAAGGTCGGCATGCATCATCCCGACCCATTCGCCAGCGACAAGCCGCTGTTCGAGATCACGGCGAAGAACTACAAGGAGTACGGCGACAAGCTGTCGGCCGGCCAGGTCGCGATGTTCGAGAAGTATCCGAACTGGAAGATGGTCGTCTATCCGACCCGTCGCAGCGCCTCGTTCCCTGCGCGCACCTACGAAATGACGATCAAGAACGCCGCGACCGGCGAACTCGTCGACGACGGTGAAGGCGTCGCCAATGTCGCCGAAGGTTTTCCGTTCCCGATCCTCGACGCCGATCCGGCCAAGGCCGGCATGGAGGCGATCTGGAACCACAAGCTCAAGTACAAGGGCGTGTCGTTCGCGCGCTGGAACAACCAGGTGACGCCGACTTCGGGCGGACAGTACGTGCTCGAGCGCTTCCGCGAGGAAGGGTTGGGGCTGTACTACAAGCCCGGCAATACCCTGAAGGACATCAATAATATCCTTTTATACTTTTTCGAGGACGTCGTCTCGCCGCCGCGCCTGGCCGGCCAGGTGCTGCTCGTGCACGAGACCCTGGACTCGAAGACCGAGCCGCGCCAGGCCTGGGTCTACAACCCCGGCCAGCGCCGCGTGCGCCGCGCGCCGAACGTCGCCTACGACAACCCCGGCACGGCGTCCGACGGCCTGCGCACGAACGACATGACCGACATGTTCAACGGCGCGCTCGACCGCTACGACTGGAAGCTCGTCGGCAAGCGCGAAATGTACGTTCCGTACAACGACTACAAGGCGCACAGCGATCAGACCAAGGTCGACGATCTGATCAAGCCCGGCTTCATCAACCCCGATCTGCTGCGCTACGAATTGCACCGCATGTACGTCGTCGATGCGAACATCAAGTCCGGCGCGCGTCATATCAATCCACGCCGCACGTTCTATCTCGACGAGGACAGCTGGCAGATCCTCATGATCGATCACTACGACGAGCAGCTCAAACTGTGGCGCTACTCCGAGGCCCCATCGGTGAACTACTACGAAGTGCCGGTGTTCTGGTCGACGCTGGAAATCCACTACGACCTGAAGTCGGGACGCTATCTCGCGCAGGGTCTGGACAACCAGGACGAGATGTACGATTTTTCGTTCCAGACCACGCCGGACATGTTCTCGCCGCAATCGCTGCGCCAGCGCGGCATCCAGTGAGTTTGTCCATCGGATGATTGCGCCACCCGTCGCTGCCGGCGGGTGGTGCGAAAAGTGTCCGGCGCCGCTATGCTGGGACGTAATCTGGCGGTAGGAGAGGGGCTGCCGGCGATGAGTTCTTCGATGGTACGCAAGATTTGCCTGGTCGTTGCGCGGATGTTGCCGGCACTCGTGTTGCCGGCACTCGCGGCGACTGCCGACACGCCGCCCGAGAAGTCCTCGACATGGACCGACCCCGCAACCGCCGGGGCGGAGATCAAGCCGCTGGCGGCGCGCGCGATGCTGCTCGACGTGACCCGGAGCGGTGCCCACTACGTCGCGGTCGGTGGCCGCGGCGATGTGCTGCTGTCCGACGACGCCCGCACGTGGCGTCAGGCCGAAGTGCCGACCCGGGCGACGTTGACGGCGGTGACTGCGGTCGACGCGCAGGTCTGGGCAGTCGGCCATGACGGCATGATCCTGCACAGTGCCGACGGCGGCGAACACTGGGCGATCCAGCGCAAGGATCCGTGGAAGGCCGCCAATGCCGGCGGCGATCCGACCGAGGGAGCGCCACTGCTCGACGTGCTCTTCGTCGACGCGCGCCGCGGCTTCGCGATCGGCGCCTACAGCCTGGCCTTGCAGACGGCGGACGGCGGCCAGACGTGGCAGCCGATGACCGTCGCGGCGGCGCCCAAGGACGACGCAGACGATGAACTCGCCGACGACAAGCATGGCGCGATGGCCAAGGAAACCTTCACCGCCGAGCAGCTCAAGGTCGGCCAGGAAGCCACGCCGCACCTCAACGCGATCGCGCGCACCGGCAGCGGCGCGCTGCTGATCGTCGCCGAGCGCGGCAGCGCATTCCGTTCGCGTGACAACGGCGCAACCTGGAAACGCCTGCAGCTGCCCTACGACGGCTCGATGTTCGGCGTGCTCGGCTTCGACGGCGATCACGTGCTCGCCTTCGGCCTGCGCGGACATGCCTACGAATCCGACGATCTCGGCGAACACTGGACCCAGGTCCAGACCGGCACCGAACTGAGCCTGATGGGCGGCAGCGCAACCAGCGGCGGCGGCGCAGTGATCGTTGGCGCCAACGGCATCGTTCTGGTGCGCGGCAAGCGCGGCGAACCGCTGCGCGCGTTCGTCGACCCACCGGCCGGCATCATTGCGGCCGGGCTGCTGATCGACAATGGTCCCGACCTGTTGTTGGCGGGCGAGAACGGCGTCAGCCGGTTCGAGGCGAAGTAACCATGGCTGCTCCTGCCCAACCCAGCGCGCCGAACGCCTTCGAACAGTTCGCCGAGCGGCTGATTTTCGGCAACCGCCCGATCGTGCTGATCGTGTTCGCGCTGATCACCGTGGCGATGGCGTTCTTCGCCTCGCAGCTGCGCGTGGACGCGGGATTCAAGAAGATGATCCCGCTGCAGCACGAGTACATGCGCACGTTCCTCGACTACGAAAAGGAATTCGGCGGAGCCAACCGCATCCTGATCGCGGTCATGGACAAGAACGGCGACATGTTCAATCAGCCGTTCTTCCAGACGATGGAGAAGATCACCGCCGACGCCAAGACGATCGACAGCGTCGATTCAGCGCGGGTCAGCTCGATCTTCACCCCGAACGTGCGCTTCGTCGAGGTCGTCGAAGACGGGTTCGCCGGCGGCAACGTGATTCCGCAGAATTACACGCCGAATGTCGAGGGCTTCCAGTCCACGCCCGAGCAGTTCGCCACGATCAGGGCGAACATCGACAAGGCCAACATCGTCGGCCGTCTGGTCGCCAAGGATTTCTCCGGCGCGATGGTCTGGGTCGACCTCGTGCCCGAGGATCCGGCGCGCGGGGTCAAGGTCGACTACAACAAGATCGCCGGCCAGCTCGAGGCGATCCGTCAGAAGTACGAGAACGAACACACGACGGTCGCGATCATCGGCTTCGCCAAGATGGTCGGCGACATCAGCGACGGCGCGAAATCCGTGCTCGTGTTCTTCCTCGCCACGATCGCGCTGACCTGGCTGCTGCTGTTCCTGTATTCGATGTCGGTGAAGCTCGCCTCGCTGACCGTGGCCTGCGCGCTCATCGCCGTGGTCTGGATGCTCGGCGCGCTGTACCTGCTTGGCTTCGGCATCGATCCTCTGAACATGCTGACGCCGTTCCTGATCTTCGCCATCGCCGTCAGCCACGGCGAGCAAATGATCAACCGCTTCCGCGGCGAAATCTTTTTCGGCGGTCTCGAGCAGGGCACGGTTGCGCAGCTGAGTGCACGCGCCCGGTTCGCCGTCGGCCCCCTGGTGGCGGCCAAGCGCAGTTTTCACGCCCTGCTGATTCCCGGTTCGGTGGCACTCCTGGCCGGCTGCATCGGCTTTGCCACGATCCTGATCATCCCCGTGCGCATCATCTTCGAACTGGCGGTGACGGCGACGATCGGCGTCGCGCTGACGATTCTCACCGACCTGATCCTGCTGCCGGTGCTGCTGTCGTACTGCCAGGTGCGCAACATCGACGGCAAGCGCGCCTATCGCCTGCGCCAGCTCACCCAGTTCGACAAGCTGTGGTCGCTGCTCACGAAGATCAGCCGGCCGGCCGCAGCCGCAGTCGTGATCCTGCTCGGCGTGGCCACCTGGGTCGTGGCCGAGCGCTTCGGCAGCCAGGTCATGATCGGCGATGCGCAGAAGGGCGTCGCCGAACTGCGCCCCGAAGCGCGCTACAACCGCGACGCCGAACTGATTTCCGACAAGTTCGCGCTCGGCGTGGACATCCTCAACGTCATCGCGGAAGCCGCGCCGAACGCCTGCACGACCAGCTATCCGGTCATGGAAACGCTCGACCGCTTCGCCTGGAACATGCGTAACGTCGAGGGCGTCGCCCAGGTCATCACGCTGCCGATGGCGGCGAAGATCGTCAACGGCGGCTGGAACGAGGGCAACATTCGCTGGCGCGTGCTGCCGCGCGACAACGATACGCTGCGCCAGGACACCCAGGGCTTCGAGACCGACTCCGGCCTGCTCAACGCCGACTGCAGCGCGATGCCGGTCATGATGTTCCTGACCGACCACCGCGCCCCGACGATCGACCGCGTCATCGACGCGGTGAAGAAGTTCCGCACCGACAACCACGTCTTCGCCGGGCCTGACGTCAATCTGCGCGACCGGCTCGCCAAG
>DASSGP010000298.1:0-2304 GCA_035693405.1 Rudaea sp.
GCTTACGCGATCGTCCTCGGCGTGATCTGGCTGAGCCTCATATGGTCGATCAACCTGCACAATTTCATGGATGGCATCGACGGCCTGCTCGCCTGGCAGGCGCTGTTCGTGTTTCTGGCGCTGGCGGCGCTGCTGGCCGCAAGCGGCGCCGACGCCGATGCCTGGCACCTGTGCGCACTCGCGGCGGCCGTGGCCGGCTTCGTCCCGTTCAATTTTCCGCGCGCACGAGTGTTCATGGGCGACGTCGGCAGCGGAGCGCTGGGTCTCCTCATCGGTGTCTCCGTGCTTCGGCAACTTACGGTTTCGGAGGTCGAGCCTTTCAGCGGGCTGATTGCCTGTTCGGCCTTCGTCGTCGATGCCACCTGCAATCTCGTTTCGCGCATGGTCCGGGGAAAGCGCTGGTATAGTGCGCATCGTGAACACCTCTACCAGTGGATGGTTCGCGCCGGCATGTCGCATACGCGCGTGGTCGCCTGGTATATGGGCTGGAACCTTTTCATCGTCGCTCCGGTCCTTTGGCAGCTGAATCGGGCGTGGTCGATGCAGCCGCCGGGCGGCCCTGGCATCGTGCGCGGCCTGGAATGGATGGCTGCCCTCTACAGCCTGGGTGTCGCATTGTGGATTTTTGGAAAACGCTGGTGCCTGCGAAGAGCAAGAACGAGACATGCCGATGCGACCGCGTAGTGTGATTGCTGCGATCCATCCGCGCCTCGCCGTCGTGCTGCACGACCTGGGCATGGTCTGGCTGGCATGGGTTGCGGCCAACTGGCTGCGCTACAGCATCGAACCGAATCCGCCGCCGCTGGCCTGGCTGATGCCCGAGACCGGCCTGGCCGTTCTCGCCCAAGGGCTCGTCTTGTGGTGGACCGGCTTGTACAAGGGCCTGTGGCGATTTGCGAGCCTGCCTGACCTGTGGAACATCGTGCGTGCCGGCGCGCTCGGCGCCGTCGCGATCGCCGTCGCCTTGTTCCTGTACAGCCGCCTCGATTCCGTGCCGCGCGCCGTGCTGGTCGTCTACCCGATCGTACTCTTCGTCTTTCTCGGCGCGCCGAGGCTTGCGTATCGCTACTGGAAAGACAGCAGGCTTGGGCTGAACGAGCATTTCACGGTGCGTCGCGTGCTCGTGCTCGGCGCCGGCCGCGCCGGCGAGGCGTTGATCCGCGAGTTGGCGCGCGAGAATCGGTATCGGCCCGTCGGCCTGCTCGACGACAACGCCGCCCTGCGCGGCGCGAAGGTGCATGGCGTGCCGGTGCTGGGCACGCTGATGCAGCTGCCGGAGCTGAGCCGGGAAGTCGCCGCGGAAATGCTGTTGATCGCGATGCCCTCGGCGACCAATACGCAGATGCAGCGCGTGGTCGAACTTTGCGAGACGGCCGGCATTCCGTTCCGTACGGTGCCGCGCCTGCAGGATGTCGTTTCCGGCAGGATGGGATTCAACGCGCTGAAGGAAGTCGCGATCGAAGACCTGCTCGGGCGCGAGCCGGTGCAACTCGACTGGACCGCAATTCGCACCGGCCTTTCCGGCAAGCGTGTGCTGGTCACCGGTGGTGGCGGCTCGATCGGTTCCGAACTGTGCCGCCAGGTCGCGCGACTCGGCGTCGAGTCGCTGACGATCCTCGAACTGTCCGAATTCAACCTGTACCGGATCGAGCAGGAATTGCACCGCGAATTTCCCGAACTCATCGTCAATGCGATGCTCGGCGACTGCAGCGATCCGGCGAGCAGCGAACGTGCGTTCGCGCTGGCCCGGCCGCAGGTCGTGTTCCATGCGGCCGCGTTCAAGCATGTACCGCTGCTACAGACGCAGATGCGCGAGGCGTTCCGCAACAACGTGCTCGGCACACAGGTCGTCGCCCAGGCTGCCGATCGGCATGGCGTTGCGGTGTTCGTGCTGATTTCCACCGACAAGGCTGTGAACCCGACCAGCGTCATGGGTGCGTGCAAGCGCGCCGCCGAAATCTTCTGCCAGAACTTTGCCGCGCGCTCGGGCACGCGCTTCATCACGGTGCGGTTCGGAAACGTACTCGATTCGGCCGGCAGTGTCGTGCCGCTGTTTCGCGAGCAGATCCGCAGCGGCGGGCCGGTCACGGTCACCCATCCGGAGATCGCGCGCTACTTCATGACGATACCGGAGGCCTGCCAGCTGATCCTGCAGGCCGGTGTGCTCGGATCTGGCGGCGAAATCTTTGCGCTCGACATGGGCGAGCCGGTCAGGATCAGTTACCTGGCCGAACAGATGATCCGCCTGGCGAACAAGGTGCCGGGCCGCGATATCAACATTGTATACACAGGCCTGCGGCCGGG
>DASSGP010000299.1:0-3151 GCA_035693405.1 Rudaea sp.
GGTGACGGAATACGTCCGAACGACGGGCGCACGGAGCGCAGCCACCCGCCGACGATTCCGGCGATCAGCGCGCCGCCGGCAGTGGACAGCGTTATCGGCGCGCCACCGACCTTGACCACCAGCGAACCAATCAACGCACCCATGACGATCCATGCGCCGATGAATGCGACGTCGGCGACGTCGGTCGGCCGGTCCGCGACGCCGAGCAGTTTGGTTACGGCGCTGGTGTCCTGCGTACGGCCGACGATCGTGACGAGGTCGCCGCGCTGCAGCGTCGTGTTCGGCAGGATCGGAATGTCGGTGGCCGTCGCGCCGCGCGTGATCTTCCGCAGGAAGACGCCGCGCGCGGTCTGGCTCTTGGAAAGTTCGGCGAGCGTCTTGCCGTCGACTTCCTTGTTGCTGACCAGAACGTCCACGCCTTCGATCGGGACGGCGAGCAGTTCCTTGTCTTCGACCTCGGTCGCGCTCGCTCCGAGGATGTTCACGAGCACATCGCGGGCGCCGGCCACGGCGACGACATCGCCCTCACGCACGACGGTGTCGGCACTTGCCTCCTCGATCTTTCCGCCGCGGCGGATGCGCAGGATGAAAACGCGCGCATCGGGCACGAGCGCTTCGGCTTCGATGGCGCGCAGGCCGACGGCTCTCCCGCCGGCTGCCACCTTGTAGGCGCGAATCGCCCAACGGTGCCAGGCCGAGCCGGCGCCGCCGACTTCCTTGGTACCGCCGCCTTGCTTCTCCTCGTAATCCTTGCAGGCCGCTTCGAGATTGATGCCGAGAAGCTTCGGGCCGATGACGGCGATGACAATCGCCGAGCCGACGGTACCGAACATGTAGCTCACGGCATAGGCGATTGGCATCGAGTCGAGCAGGGCCTTTGTTTTGTCCGGTTCCAGCCCGAGGCGGTTGATGGCGTCGGTGGACAAGCCCATCGCGGCGGAAATCGTCTGCGACCCCGAGTAGAGTCCTGCCGCGTAGCCAAGATCGTAACCGGCGATCTTTGCGATCACGACGCAGGCCAGCAGGCTGAACACGCACTGGACTGCCGAGAATGCCGCCTGCGGCAATCCATCCTTGGCGACGCCGCGGACGAACTGCGGCCCGACGGCATAGCCGACCGCGAACAGGAACATGAGGAAAACGGTCGCCTTCAATGGCTGCGCAATCGTGATTCCAATCTGGCCAATCAGCACGCCCGCGAGCAGCGTGGCCGTGACCGCGCCAAGGCCGATACCCTTGAACGTGAACTTGCCGAAGTAATAGCCCAGTCCGAGCGTCAGGAAAATCGCGATCTCCGGGTACTGTTTCAGCGTAGCGAAGAACCAGTCAACGATAATCATGTTGTCCTCTTTGGCTCATCGAGCCGGCTGATTGGGTTCGTGGACCGGTTGAACGGGCCATACGTGAGGCCCAACCGGTCACGGAACTTTCCTTCTCCACATCCAGATGTCTGTTCAAGCAGGCACTGTCACGCGGCAGACTTCTTCTTGCTCGGCGCAGCGCTTGCCGGCACTGCCTGAACTTTCTTGGCCACTGCGGCCTCGCGTACCTTGCCGATCGCCGACAGCTTGATCAGCTTCAACCCGCGCGTGTTGTTGTAACCGTGGATCTCCTTGACATCGAGCTTGCGCATGAAGCCGATCGTGTCGGCCTCGATCACCTGCCCAGGCACCATGATCGGGAAGCCGGGCGGATACGGGATCACGAAGTTCGCGGAGACCATTTGCGGGCCCTTGGCCAGGCGCTCGTCGATCTTCGGGCTCATCAGCGGCAGGTATTCGCAGTCGTCCTCTTCGTAGGCCGCGAAGAACGCGCTGCGCATGTCGCCCTCGAGCGTGACGCTCTTCGGGTTTTCGCGGTAGCCATCGTGGAAGCGGCTGAAGTTCGGCAGGTCGGGCACGTCCGTCATCAGGCTCTTCACGCGCGCGGTGAACACAGCGCGCTCGGAATCGCCGCCTTCGGCAAGCCGGGCCTCGATACCCTGCGAAATTTCGAGCAGCACCTTGACCAGCAGCGCGACATCGCTGCGCGTGTTGTTGATGTTGCTCTGGAGCAGCACGCTGTTGCGCGAGGTCTTGTTTAGCTGGATGTTGTACTTTGCCGCCAGCGTGTTCTTGAGCGACGTGCCGTCGAACCCGGCGGTGCCGCACACGAGAGTCATGCGCGTGGGATCGAGGAAGAACTCATCGTCGGCCACGGCCTTCAACGCCGTCATCCAGTTGCTGCCCGCGGCGAGAAAATCGGTGAACCCCGAGTTGCGGAATTCTTTCGGAATCATCCCGTCGGAACCAAGCACGCGGAAATACTTCGAGATGATCGGGTGCTCGTTCACCGACTTGCGAATCGCCAGCGCGATCTCGATTGCCTTGCGAACGAGTTCGTAGCCCTCGAGCTCCATCTGGCGGCGCGCCACGTCCATCGAGGCGATGATCTGCGCATTCGGCGACGTCGAGGCATGGATGAACACCGCCTCACGAAATGCCGAGACGTGATGGTTGTAGTCTTCATCCTTGACCGCGACGATCGAGCCCTGGCGCAGGCACGACATCGACTTGTGCACCGAGTCGGTCTCGTACACGCGGATGCGGATCTTGCGCGGGTCCGGAACCAGGCGGCGCTCGAGCAGGCGCGGGTCTTTCGGGTCGAGGTCCTCGCCGAGTTCCGCGGCCTGGGCCTGATAGGCCTTGAGTGCTTCAGGCGTGCTGCGCCATTCTTCGAGCCACTCGGCTGCTCCGATGCCGGTGCGCGGGCGCAGGAATGGCGACCAGCGCGCGAATCCGAACCAGGCCTCGTCCCACAGGAACAGCAGGTCGGGCTTGATCGCCAGGCACTCCTGCATCACCCGGCGCGTGTTGTAGACATGCCCGTCGAACGTGCAGTTCGTCAGCGTGACCATCTTCACGCGATCGAGCCGGCCTTCGGCCTTGAGATTCAGCAGGGCCTGCTTGATCGTGCGCAGCGGCACCGCGCCATACATCGAGTATTCAGTCATCGGGAACGCCTCGACGTACAGAGGTTGTGAGCCCGACAGCACCATTCCGTAGTGATGCGATTTGTGGCAATTGCGGTCGGCAATCACGATGTCGCCGGGCGCCGTCACCGCCTGGTAGACCATCTTGTTCGACGTCGACGTGCCGTTGGTGACGAAGAA
>DASSGP010000300.1:0-6911 GCA_035693405.1 Rudaea sp.
GCCGACAAGGATGCGCGCGATCAGTACGAAACACGCACACACAAGCGCGTCCTCGACATTGTCGATCCGAATGACAAGACCGTTGACGCCCTGATGAAGCTCGACCTCGCCGCCGGCGTGGACGTGCAAATCAAGCTGTATTGAGATCACGACGATGACTATCGGAATTGTTGGCCGCAAATGCGGCATGACGCGAATCTTCACTGATGCTGGTGAGTCGATTCCGGTGACGCTGATCGAAGCGACGCCGAACCGCATCACCCAGGTCAAGACGGTCGAAAACGACGGCTACACCGCGATCCAGGTGACGACGGGCACGAAGCGCGCCGCGCTGGTGAACAAGCCGCAGGCGGGACATTACGCCAAGGCCAAGGTCGAGGCCGGCCGCGGGCTGTGGGAGTTCCGCGTCGATGCGAAAGACATCGGCAACTACAGCGTCGGCGGCGAGCTGAAGGCCGACGAAGTGTTCAAGCCGGGCCAGATCGTCGACGTTGCCGGCGTGACCAAGGGCAAGGGTTTCCAGGGCACGATCAAGCGCTGGAACTTCACGATGGGTGACGCGACGCACGGCAACTCGCTGTCGCATCGCTCGCCGGGTTCCATCGGCCAGCGCCAGACGCCAGGCCGCGTGTTTCCTGGCAAGAAGATGTCGGGTCACATGGGTGCGGAACGCCAGTCGATGCTGAATCTGCAGGTCGTCAAGATCGACGCGGAGAAGCATCTGATCGCCGTGCGCGGTGCGGTTCCAGGCGCGCCGGGCGGCAACGTCATCATCCGTCCTGCGTCGAAGGGTTGAGGAGACAAATCATGGAATTGCAGGTGATGGGCGCGAAGAAGGGGCTGTCGGTTTCCGACGCGATCTTCGGCCGTGAATTCTCCGAAGGCCTCGTGCATCAGGTCGTGGTTGCGTATCGCAACGCCGGCCGCGCGGGCACGAAGGCGCAGAAGTCGCGCTCGGACATGTCCGGCACGACCAAGAAGTTCAAGAAGCAGAAGGGCGGCGGCGCGCGTCACGGCGACTACCGCGCTCCGATCTTCGTCGGCGGTGGACGCACGTTTGCGGCCCGCCCGCGCGACTTCTCGCAGAAGGTCAACAAGAAAATGTATCGCGGCGCGATCCAGGCCATCCTGTCGGAGTTGAACCGCCAGGGCCGCCTGAAAGTCGTCGAGTCGTTCAGCGTGGACAAGCCGAGCACGAAGGGCCTGATCGAGAAGCTGCAGGGCATGGATGCCGGCCGCACGCTGATCGTCACGGAGAACGTCGATCAGAACCTGTTCCTGTCCGCGCGCAACCTGCCGCATGTCGCGGTGGTCGATGTCGCAGCGATGGATCCGGTCAGCCTGATCGATGCCGCGAACGTGCTGATTACGGTCGATTCAGTCAAGAAGATCGAGGAGTGGCTGGCATGAGCGAGCTCATCAAGAACGAGCGCTTGTTCACCGTCCTGCGTGCGCCGCACCTCTCGGAAAAGAGCGTGCGTCTGCAGGAAGTGAATCAATACGTATTCGAGGTCGCCCCCGACGCCGACAAGGCGCTGGTCAAGGCGGCGGTCGAGGCGATGTTCAACGTCAAGGTGCATTCCGTCAATCTTGCCAACGTGAAGGGCAAGACCAAGTCGTTCCGTCAGCGTCCCGGCAGCCGCCGCGGCTGGCGCAAAGCCTACGTGCGCTTGCACGAAGGCCAGACGATCGACGTGACGGCAAAACCCTGAGCAGATTTGCGGGCGCCCTCGGCACCCATAAAGATTGGGAATAGACATGGCACTGATTACATTGAAGCCAACTTCTCCGGGACGCCGCGCGATGGTTCGCGTGTCGACGCCGGGGCTGCACAAGGGTGCGTCGTACGCGGCGCTCACCGAGTCGCAGAACAAGAGCGGCGGACGCAACCACTACGGCCGCATCACCACGCGGCACAAGGGCGGCGGCTCCAAGCAGCACTATCGCGTGGTCGATTTCAAGCGCGACAAGGAAGGCATCGCCTGCCGCGTCGAGCGTATCGAATACGACCCGAACCGTACCGCGCACATCGCGTTGCTGTGCTATGTCGACGGCGAGCGCCGTTACATCATCGCGCCGAAGGGCGTGGCTGTCGGCGACCAGTTGATGGCCGGCCGCGATGCGCCGATCAAGTCCGGCAACTCGCTGCCGCTGCGCAACATTCCGATCGGTGCCACCGTGCACTGCGTCGAGATGAAGCCGGGCAAGGGTGCGCAGATTGCGCGCAGCGCCGGCGCCTCGGTGCAGCTGGTCGCGCGTGAAGGCGTCTACGCCACGCTGCGTCTCCGCTCCGGCGAAATGCGCAAGGTTCCGGCCGACTGCCGCGCGACGATCGGCGAAGTCGGTAATTCCGAACACAACCTGCGCAAGCTCGGCAAGGCCGGTGCGAAGCGCTGGCGCGGCATTCGTCCGACCGTGCGTGGCGCGGCGATGAATCCGGTCGACCATCCACATGGCGGCGGCGAAGGCCGCGCAGGGCAGGGCAACCCGCATCCGGTCTCGCCGTGGGGTCAGCCGTCCAAGGGTTACAAGACCCGCAAGAACAAGCGGACCAACCAGTTCATCGTGCGCGACCGTCGCAGCTGATTTACCAGGACAACACCATGGCACGTTCACTGAAGAAAGGCCCGTTCGTCGACCTGCACCTGCTCAAGAAGGTGGAGGTGGCGTCGGCCACGAATACCAAGCGTCCGATCAAGACATGGTCGCGCCGTTCGATGATCCTGCCCGAAATGGTCGGACTCACGATTGCGGTGCACAACGGCAAGGCCCACGTGCCGGTGCTGGTCAACGAGAACATGGTCGGGCACAAGCTCGGCGAGTTCGCCGCGACGCGCACGTTCAAGGGTCATTCCGGCGACAAGAAAGCCGCCGAAGCGAAAGCGGGGTCATGACGATGGAAGCCAAAGCAATGTTGCGCGGTGCGCGAATCTCTGCGCAGAAGGTGCGTCTGGTCGCCGACCAGGTGCGTGGTCTGGCGGTCGGTCGCGCGACCAACCTGCTCGCGTTCAGCGACAAGAAGGCGGCAGTCCTGGTCAAGAAGGTTCTGCTGTCCGCGGTCGCGAACGCCGAGAACAACCTCGGCGCCGACGTGGACGACCTGAAGGTCGCCACGATCACCGTGGACGAAGGTCCGCAGCTCAAGCGCATGCACGCACGCGCCAAGGGCCGCGGCTCGCGCATTGTCAAACGCACCAGCCATATCACTGTGGTCGTGGGCTCTTAAGGAAAATCACGATGGGTCACAAAGTTCATCCAACCGGCATTCGCCTCGGGATTTCCAAAGACTGGAATTCCAAGTGGTACGCGAACAAGCGCGAGTACGCGCAGTACCTCACAGCGGACCTCAAGGTACGCGAGATGCTGCACAAGAAGCTTGCCCAGGCCGGTGTGTCGAAGATCCTGATCGAGCGTCCCGCCAAGAGCGCGCGCATCACGATCCATACGGCGCGTCCGGGCGTGGTGATCGGCAAGAAGGGCGAGGATATCGAGAAGCTGCGCAAGGACGTCAGCAAGATGATGGGCGTTCCTGCGCACATCAACGTTGCCGAGGTGCGCAAGCCCGAGATCGACGCACAGCTTGTCGCCGAGTCGATCGCGCAGCAGCTGGAGCGCCGCATCATGTTCCGCCGCGCGATGAAGCGCTCGGTCGGCAACGCGATGCGCCTCGGCGCGCTGGGCATCAAGATCAACGTCGGTGGCCGTTTGAACGGCGCGGAAATCGCCCGCTCGGAGTGGTACCGCGAAGGCCGTGTGCCGCTGCATACGCTGCGCGCCGACATCGATTATGGTTTTGCGGAAGCCAAGACGACCTACGGCATCATCGGTATCAAGGTGTGGATCTACAAGGGCGAAATCTTCGACCTGCACGCCGCGAACCAGGAAACGAAGGAAGAGGGCCGCGAGGCACCCGGCGGCCGTGAGCGCCGCGAGCCGCGTGACCATCGCGAACCGCGCGAACATCGCGAGCCGCGTGAACCCCGGGCGGCAAAGTAAGCAAAATTTAAAAGTGCGGTCAGGATGACCGCTTCGTGATCTTCGCGATCAGGGATGATCGCAAAAGAAACGTCTAGGATAAGAACATGCTGCAACCCAAACGCACAAAATATCGCAAGGTACAAAAGAGCCGGAACCGCGGCCTGAGCTACGTCGGCAACAAGGTCAGCTTCGGCGAGTACGGCCTCAAGGCGACGACGCACGGCCACCTGACCGCGCGCCAGATCGAAGCGGCGCGCCGTTGCGTGACGCGCTTCGTCAAGCGCGGCGGCAAGCTGTGGATCCGCGTGTTCCCGGACAAGCCGATCAGCAAGAAGCCGATCGAAGTGCGTATGGGCAACGGCAAAGGCAACGTGGAGTTCTGGGTCGCCGTCGTGGCCCCGGGGCGCATGTTGTATGAAATCGAAGGTGTCGACGAGTCGACCGCGCGCGAGGCGTTCCGCCTGGCTGCGGCCAAGCTGTCGGTGCAGACCCAATTCGTGAATCGCACGGTGCTGTGATGGAACTCAAAGAACTTCGTACCCAATCCGCACAGGACCTGGCCGAGCAGCTCGTCGAGCTGCGTCGCGAACAGTTCAACCTGCGCATGCAGAAAGGTTCAGGGCAACAGAAGCAGACGCACCATTTCAAGCGCGTCAAGCGCGAGATCGCGCAGGTCAAGATGCTGATCGGCGAGAAGACCTCGAGCGCGGCCAAAGGCGAAAAGTGATGAACGAACAGACCAAAGCGCTGCGCACGATCGAAGGTCGTGTCGTCAGCAACAAGATGGCCAAGACCGTGACGGTGCTGCTCGAGCGTCAGGTGCCGCATCCGCTGTACGGCAAGATCGTGCGCCGTTCGACCAAGGTGCACGCGCACGACGAGAACGGCCAGTGCAAGGAAGGCGACCTGGTGCGCATCGCCGAGTGCCGTCCGCTGTCCAAGACCAAGAACTGGCGCGTGATCGAAGTCATCACGCGCGCCGCGCAGTAACGTGGAAGCTAGGAGTACATCACCATGATCCAGATGCAGACCACGTTGGCCGCGGCGGATAACAGCGGTGCGAAAGAGCTGATGTGCATCAAGGTGCTCGGCGGTTCCAAGCGCCGCTATGCCGGCATCGGCGACATCATCAAGGTTTCGATCCGCGACGCGATTCCGCGTGGCAAGGTCAAGAAGGGCGAGGTTTACGACGCGGTGGTCGTGCGTACGCGCAAGGGTGTGCGTCGCGCCGACGGTTCGCTGATCC
Source organism: Rudaea sp. (assembly GCA_035693405.1). Taxonomy (GTDB): domain Bacteria; phylum Pseudomonadota; class Gammaproteobacteria; order Xanthomonadales; family Rhodanobacteraceae; genus Rudaea. The sequence continues at coordinate 5,225 of DASSGP010000300.1, forward strand.
GCTTCGACGGCAACGCCGCGGTACTTTTGAACAACAAGCTGGAACCGATCGGCACGCGTATCTTCGGGCCGGTCACGCGCGAACTGCGCAGCGAGCGCTTCATGAAGATCGTTTCGTTGGCGCCGGAAGTACTTTGAGATTTTGACGTTAGCCCCCTTAAGTTAAGGGGGCGCCCGAGCGAAGCGAGGGCAGGGTTGTGGAAGTGCTACAGCGTGGGTCGAAGGCAACGAGATCCGCGCTCCATTGAAAAAGAAGGTTACTTATGAACCGTATACGCAAAGGTGATCAAGTCATCGTGATCACCGGCAAATACAAAGGCCAGAAGGGCGAAGTGCTGCGCGTCGCGGAAGATCGCGTCGTGGTGCAGAACATCAACCTGGTCAAGCGTCACACCAAGCCGAATCCGCAGGCGAACCAGCCGGGCGGCATCATCGAGCGTGAAGCGTCGATCCACGCGTCCAACGTGATGCTGGTGAACAGCACGTCCGGCAAGGGCGAGCGCGTCGGCTTCAAGTCGCTCGACGACGGCCGCAAGGTCCGCGTGTTCCGCCGCAGCGGCGAACAGGTCGACGCATAAGGAGCCATGACATGACGACCCGTCTGGAAAAAGTTTACAAAGAGCAGATCGTTCCGAAGCTGATGGAGCGGTTCGGCTACAAGAACGTCATGCAGGTGCCGCGCCTGTCCAAGGTCACGCTGAACATGGGCGTGGGCGAGGCAGTCGGCAACAAGAAGATCATGGAAAACGCGTTGGCCGACATGGCGAAGATCGCCGGCCAGAAGCCGGTCACGACGCTGGCGCGCAAGTCGATCGCCACGTTCAAGATCCGCGATGGCTGGCCGATCGGCTGCAAGGTAACGCTGCGCCGCAATCGCATGTACGAGTTCGTCGATCGCCTGGTGAACATCGCGCTGCCACGCGTGCGCGATTTCCGCGGCGTTGGCGGACGTTCGTTCGATGGCCGCGGCAACTACAACATGGGCATCAAGGAACAGATCATCTTCCCGGAAATCGACTTCGACCAGGTGGATGCGATGCGCGGCATGGATATCGCGATCACGACGACCGCGCGCACCGACGAAGAAGCCAAGGCACTGCTGGAAGCATTCAGCTTCCCGTTCCGCAACTGACATAAAGAGATACCGGCATGGCAAAGACCAACATGATCATGCGCGAAAAGAAGCGCGCAAAGATCGTCAAGAAGTACGCGACGCGCCGCAAGGAGCTCAAGGCGATCGTGCTCAGCCCGAAGTCGTCGTACGACGACAAGATGGCTGCGCAGACGAAGCTGCAGAAGCTGCCGCGCGACGCCAGTCCGACGCGCCAGCGCAACCGCTGCTCGCTGACCGGCCGCTCGCGTGGCGTCTATCGGAAATTCGCCCTCGGCCGGCACAAGCTGCGCGAAGCGACCATGCGCGGCGACGTGCCGGGTCTGCGCAAGGCCAGCTGGTAAGTAACGAGTAGTGAGGAAGTGAGGTCGCGCCTTCGGCGCTCGTGAGGAGTCAGGGAGTGACGAAGGTATACCTAACTCCTAACGAGGTCGCGAAGCGACCGACCTGACAAGCCCGCGAAGCGGGCGACCTCACCGGAATTTGAACAAGATATCGATGCTACAGCTACAGGAATTGAATCAATGAGCATGACTGATCCCATCGCCGATATGTTCACGCGTATCCGCAACGCCCA
>DASSGP010000301.1:0-14119 GCA_035693405.1 Rudaea sp.
GGCGCCGACTTCGACAAGCTCGCGGCCGAACAGGCGCGCCTCGAGGCGATCATCGCGACGAACGACGGCCACGCGCTCGACCGCACGCTCGAAGTCGCCGCCGATGCACTGCGCCTGCCGGCGTGGGAGGTCAAGATCAAGACCTTGTCGGGCGGCGAGAAACGCCGCGTCGCGCTGTGCCGGCTGCTGCTGTCCAAGCCCGACATGCTGCTGCTCGACGAACCGACCAACCATCTGGATGCCGAGTCGGTCGAGTGGCTCGAACACTTCCTGCAGAACTTCCCCGGCACCGTCGTTGCGGTCACGCATGACCGCTACTTCCTCGACAACGCGGCCGAGTGGATCCTGGAACTCGACCGCGGCCGTGGCATACCGTGGAAGGGCAACTATTCGTCATGGCTGGAGCAGAAGGACGCGCGCCTGAAGCAGGAGGAATCCGGCGAAAAGGCGCGCCTGAAGGCGATTCAGCGCGAACTCGAGTGGGTGCGCCAGGGCGCCAAGGGCCGCCAGTCCAAGGGCAAGGCGCGCCTGAACCGCTTCGAGGAGCTGAACTCGGTCGACTACCAGAAGCGCAACGAAACGAATGAAATCTACATTCCGCCCGGCGAGCGTCTCGGCGATCTGGTGATCGAATTCAAGCACGTGTCCAAAGCCTTCGGCGACCGCGTCCTGATCGACGACCTCAGCTTCAAGGTGCCGCCCGGCGCCATCGTTGGCATCATCGGCCCAAACGGCGCCGGCAAGTCGACGCTGTTCAAGCTGATCACCGGACAGGAGAAGCCGGACAAGGGCGAGATCGTCATGGGCACGACCGTGAAGCTGGCTTACGTCGACCAGTCGCGCGATGCGCTCGATGGCTCGAAGAATGTCTGGCAGGAAGTTTCCGGCGGCGCCGACATCATCACGATCGGCAAGTACGAAACGCCGTCGCGCGCGTACATCGGCCGCTTCAACTTCAAGGGCGCGGACCAGCAGAAGATGGTCGGCACGCTGTCCGGAGGCGAGCGCGGGCGTCTGCATCTGGCCAAGACGCTGCTGGCCGGCGCGAACGTGCTGCTGCTCGACGAACCGTCGAACGACCTCGATGTCGAAACGCTGCGCGCGCTCGAAGAAGCTCTGCTCGAATTCCCCGGCTGCGCGCTGGTGATCTCGCATGACCGCTGGTTCCTCGATCGCATCGCAACCCATATCCTGTCGTTCGAGGACGATTCGCACGTCGAATTCTTCACCGGCAATTTCCACGAATACGAGGCCGACAAGAAGGCGCGCCTCGGCGAGGAGGCATCGCAGCCGCATCGCGTGCGCTACAAGAAGTTGACCTGATACCATTGCACCGATTCAAACAGGGCCGCCCCGGCCGGACTGATCCGGCCGGAACGTCAGGAAGATTGCATGGCGAGGGCAGCAAGTGAAGCGCTGCAAGAGGCACGACGCGCCTATCGGCAACGTGAACTGGACAAAGCGCGCGCTCAGGTCGAAGACGGCCTGAGGCTCGGGCCTGACGAACCGGAGCTTCTGCACCTGGCAGGGTGTATTGCCCTGGACCAACACCGCTTCGGCGATGCGCGCGACCTGCTCGAGAACGCGCATCGGCGCGATCCGCAGTCCGCCGCGATCGCCTACAACTTCGGCAACGCGTGCTTCGCGCAGCAGGACTACACGGCCGCGGTTGCCGCATTCTCGGCCTTGCTCGGCTGGCTGCCGCGCGCAATGGACGTAGCGTTCAAGACCGGTTATTCCCTGGGCCGTCTGGGCAATTGGCAAGCCGCCGGCGCAGCCCTGCTGCTCGCGGCGCGCCGGGGCGACACGCGCGGCGAAACAGCGCGCGGCGTCGGCGAATGCGCGCGCGAACTCGTCGCGATCGGGCAGCATGCGCCGCGCTATCCACTGCCGCCGGAACGCGCATCCGGGCGGATCTCGGTCGTCGTCTGCAGCATCTCGCCGGACAAGCTCGCGCGCCTGCGGCAGAACCTCGATGAGCGGCTGGCCGGCGAAGACTGGGAGCTGATCCACATCGCCGATGCGTCGTCGCTGTGCGAGGGCTATAACCGCGGTATCGCGCGCGCAACCGGCGAACTGATCGTGATGTGCCACGACGATATCCGCATCCTGAGCCCGGACTTCGGCGAGAAACTGCGCGCGTACCTGGCCGCGTACGACCTGATCGGCGTGGCGGGCACGACGCATGTTTCCGGTCCGTCCTGGGGCTGGAGCGGCCCGCCACACATGTTCTGCTGGGTTTCGCAGGCGTTCCTTACCGCGGAATTCCGCAATAACGGACCGGTCACGCTGCTGATCGGCGCGCACGGTCCGGTCGTGCCCGGCGCACAGATGCTCGATGGCGTATTTCTGGCAGCGCGGCGCAGCCTGCTGCAGACGGTGCACTTCGACGAGGCGACATTCGACCGCTTCCACTTCTACGACCTCGACTTCAGCTATCGCGCACATCTGGCCGGAGCCAGGGTCGCGATCTGCCTCGACATCGCGCTGTTCCACGACTCGGCGGGCAATTACAACGAAGACTACTGGCGCTACGCGGACCGTTTCCATGCGAAGTTTCCGCAAGCCTGCACGGCGGCCGAGCATGCGCGCACTGCGATCCCGTGGATGCCGCTGGCAGCGTCCGACGCCGTCGTGCTCGACGAGTTGGCGTGGCTTCGTCACTGGACCAGTCGAAGCGACAACGAGTTGCTCGACGTCGTTCGAGCCGCAGCGGCGGCGCACGCAGAACCAGGACCTCGCGCATGAGCGCAGCGCCGCCGCGTTTCAGCATTATCGTTCCGCACTATGACGGCAGCATTCCCGACGCCGCCCTGCTGCGCGGCCTGAATTCCCTCGCGGTGCAGACGCTGCGCGATTTCGAGGTGTTGCTGCTGCACGATGGACCAATGAGCCGGCCGTTGCCGGATCTGGCCAAATTGAAACTGCCGGGTCTGCGCTTCAGCGCCGGCCAGCAGCGCCAGAACGACTGGGGCCACAGCCTGCGCGACACCGGCATCCGCATGGCGGCCGGCGACTACATCGTGCATTTCAATCCGGACAACGTCCTGTACCCGAATGCGCTCGAGGTGCTCGACGCGGCCAGCCGTCTGCCGGTGCCGCCAGCGCCCTCTCCCGAGCTGGCGGAGAACCCCGACATTCTGATCTTCTCGATCCTCATGCGCGGCATGAACTACAACGGGCGTGGCCCGATCTGGCGTTCGCGCGATCCGAACAAGGCGTTGCTCTACACCGGCATGCCGCCGAACTACGGCCTGATCGACTGCATGCAGCTGGTCGCCCGGCGCAGCGTATGGCTCGAGATCGGCGGCTGGTACGACCGCAGCCAGACTTCCGATGCCGCGATCTACTCGCGCCTGGTGGGCGAGCGCGGTGCCCGTTATGTCGTGGCCGTGCTCGGCGAGCATTGGTGAGCCACGCGCAGACCTGCGGCGCTGTCGGTTAAACTCGCCCGCGGCCGATGGCGACTGGATATGCGCGAATGAGTTTCATCGAACAATTGCAGCGAGCGTGGCGCAACAACGATTCGCTGGTCTGCGTTGGCCTCGACCCGGAGCCTTCGCGCGTTCCGTCCGCGCTGCGCGATTCACCGGATGCGCTGTTCGAGTTCTGCCAGGCTATCGTCGATGCCACGGCCGACCTCGTCTGCTGTTTCAAGCCGCAGTTCGCCCACTTCGCGGCACAGCGCGCCGAAGGCGCGCTCGAACGCCTGATCGCCCACATCCATGAGCGCCATCCCGGCGTGCCGGTGATCCTCGACGCCAAGCGCGGCGACATCGGCAGCACGGCACAGTACTACGCAGCCGAAGCGTTCGATCGCTACGGCGCCGACGCAGTGACCGCAAATCCGTATCTCGGCCGCGACTCGGTGCAACCCTACCTCGACCGCGCGGATCGCGGCGTTATCGTGCTGTGCCGGACTTCGAACGCCGGTGCGCGCGACATCCAGGACCTTGTCGTTGCCGATGCCGGCGGCGGCGTGCCGCTGTACCAGCGCGTCGCGGCGAAAGTCGCGCGCGAATGGAACGGCAATGGCAACTGCGCGCTGGTCGTCGGCGCGACCTATCCGCGCGAGCTCGCCGAGGTGCGCGCCATCGTCGGCGACATGCCGCTGCTGGTGCCCGGAGTCGGCGCGCAGGGCGGCGATGTTGCCGCCGTCGTACACAATGGGAAAAATTCAGTTGGCGCCGGTTTGATCGTCAGCTCCTCGCGCGCGATCCTCTATGCCAGCCCGGGCGATGACTTCGCCGCTGCGGCGCGGCGCGCGACTGAGACACTGCGAGGCGAAATCAACCGTTATCGCTGAGCGCGCGCCTGCCGCCAGGCGTTGATCGGCGTCAGCGCGGCGAAATGCAGCCATACCCCGATCCATACGGCCACCCGCAGCAACGGATTGCGCGCCGCCGGATCGAACTTGACGAACCAGCGCCACATGCCGCGGTGCTTGTGCCGGGCGACGAAAAGCGGCCGGTGGCGGCTCGACCCGCCCTTGCCGTGCACGATTTTTATCGCATTGACGCAGGCGACGCGCAAGCCGGCATCGCGCACACGGCGGCACAGATCCAGATCCTCGGCATGCAGGAAGTAGCCCTCGTCGAAGCCGCCGACGCGATCGAACACGGCGCGCGGCAGATACATCAGCGCTCCGGACACGGCGTCGACTTCCTCGATCGGCGCGCGGTTCGATGCCGGCGGCAAGGCAACGCCGGCCAGTGCGGGCCAACGTCGCTCGAAGCGGGCCAGTCCAGTGATGGCCATCAACGCGCGGCGGAGCAACGGATCGCGGCGCCGGCTGGCCGGTTCGGACACCCCGTGGGCGTCGACAATGTCGACGCCCAACAGGCCGAACGTCGGGTCCGAGGCCGCGCGCAAGCGGGCCAACGTATCCGGCGCAACGGCGCAATCGGGATTCAGAAACAACAGTGCGTCGCCGGCTGCAATTGCAGCGCCGCGATTGCAACCCGTGCCGAAGCCCAGGTTTTGCGCGTTGCGCACGACACGTACGCGCGCGTTATCAGCCCAGCGCGACGCGACTGCGTCGACGCAGCCATCGGTCGAGGCATTGTCCACGACGATGACCTCGACTGCGATTGTGCTTTCAAGAACCCGGCTGATGCATTCGGCGGGACCAGCGCCGCTGTCGGCGGCGACGACGATGACGCTGGTCAGTCCGTCCTGCGTCGCGGGCATTGATTCGCGCGGATCCGGCGTGGGACTGCCGCTCACAGGCCGGTCAGTAGCTTCTCGCCCTGCTCGGCGGCGTGCTGCCACACGGCTGGCCAATGCTGCAGCGCGTCGGCCATCTGCACGAGAGACTCGGAGAGCGCGTCGGCGCATTGGTTCTCGTCGGCATCTTCCGCCCACTCACGGAGGCGCGGCGGCGCCTTGGCCAGCAGCGCCTTGGCGTTGCGCTGGATAATCGCGCGCACGTCGGTCTGCCAGTACAGCGGCGCGTCGGCCGCGGCATCGAGCTGATGCTGCAGGCGGTCGATGATGTCGGCGCGCGCATAGCTCAGGTATTCGCGCAGATGCACGATGCGGTCACGGCGGCTGGCGCCGGCGAAATCGCGGAACATCTCCGCCAGGTACTGCATGCGGTGCGCCGGATCGGCCGCCTTGCACTGGCCGTATTGGCGTTGCACATACTCGTAGAGGAACTGGTTGAGCGCCGGGGCCGTCGGCGTCTGCACCCGGTTGGAACGTTTGCGGGCAACCTCCTGGATATGGCCGATCGCCTCGGGCAATTCCAGCGACACGCCATCGGGATGGCAAAAGCGCGTCAATGCGCTGACCAGGCTGTCCTCGCCTCGGCCAACCGGATTCGTGCATGGCAACAGCAGGCTGTCGTCGACAGTGAAGGCCGAGAACCCGGCAACGGCGACGGCCCGCGCCTGCTTCACGCCGAACCAGATGTATTGCGCTTCGGTGTTGCTCAGGTAGCTGGTGCGGTCGCGCCAAAATTCGGCCCGGCTCTCCGAATCGAGGTCGTACAGCCACGCGGCGCCATCGGCGCCCGAACTGCCGTAATGGCCGTGATGCGTGCTGATGACGTGGGCACGCTCGGAAATCAGGTCCAGGCGGCCGAGATTCTGCCCGCGCAGCGCCGTGCGTTCGATCGGATAGGCAGCCAGCGCGCCGAGCGATTGCCCACACGCCTCCAGATGCAGTTCGAACGGGTCGCCCTCGATTTCGGTGCCGCTAGCCAGGACCTCTTCATTGTTGGCATAGAAGCGCGCGAGAGTCTGCGCCGCGGGATTCGGATCAAGACCTGCGCGGGCAAACTCCGCGCGCTTCAGCGGCAGGCGCATGTCGTCGTCGAACAGCGCAATCCTCGCGCCGGCGCCGAGCAACAGCGCCAGGTTCTTGCCGCGGCCCCCACCGAACAGTGCGGCTTGTGAGCTCGCTTCGCGCATCAGCAGGCGCGGCAGCACACCGCCGGCCTGCGGGATCGCCTTGGTGAATTTCTCGACCAGCTTGGCGCGCTCGCTGCGGCCGACGTAGGTCGCCTTGCAACCGGTCGTGCGCGCGAACTCACGCAGCAGATCGCGCTGCTCGTTCACATGCGCCGGCAGGGAGGAATCATCCAGCACCACGTAATGCCGATTCGCGCGAAAGCGCCGCTCATAGTCCGTCAGCGAGATCAGCAGGCGCTGCAGTTCGCTCGGCGAGTCGCAGGCGCGGATGAACACGGCGCGGAATTTGGCCAGCGCGCGTGGCTGCGCGCGAACGCGCTCGATGAACTGCCGATCGGAAACCAGCAACTGCCGCTGCACGAGACTGTCGAGCACGCGGCGAACGTCGTCGCGCTTGCTGGCAAGCGCGGGAATCGTCGACTGGATACGGCCGATGTGCTCGTCGATGCTGCGAAATTCCCGGCACTGGTCCATCGCCTGCAGCACCTGGAACGTCATGACGTGCGGCTCGCCGGTGCGCTTGGTCAGGAAGATGACCTCGTGCGCGGACAGCGATGCAACCAGACCGTCCTCCGATGCGAACGTCGGCGCGTTCGGGTCGATGCGCGGCGGCGGCGCGGTCGGCGCCGGAGCCTTGTAGTTCAATTGATAGTTCAGCGTGTTTTCCATCTTCGTTCCGTTCGATTCGGGTTCGCGTGTCAGCGCAGGCCAGGCGGCAGCCAGCGCCGCCAGCCGCTCGGGCCGGGCGATTGTTCGGCTACCGGACTCGCGCCCGCTTGCACTGCCTTGGGCGCCTGCTCACGCAGCGCGGCCAATTCGGCTTCCAGTTCCGCGATGCGCTGGCCGGCGCCCATGTTCTTGCGTATTTCGTGATTGTAATGTGCGTAGACCGATTCTTCGGCGTCGCCGAACAGAGCCAATTGCGGCAAATCCGCCGGCAGTGGCTGGCGCCCGCATACCGCGATGTAATACAGCGGCTCGTAGTCGAACCCGGCCTGCGGCTCGCCTTGCCGCGACGTGGCGGCCTGGGCCGCGCCAGCGCTGCCGTCGAGCGCCCAGATCGCCGACTGGAACAGGAGCTTCTGGCCATACAGGCGCACGAACGGAAAATGCGGCCGCAACAGTTCCAGCAACTCGTCGCGATACAGCTCGCGCACATGGAATTCGTTGCGGAAACCGCTCTTTTCGCTGTAGGTGCGCTTGTCCGGCGATGAGACGATCAGCATGCCGCCCGGCGTAACGGCGCGCGCAAAACCGGCGAGGAGCTCTTGCTGTGCCGCGACGTGTTCGAGCGTCTCGAACGATACGATCAGGTCGAACTGCGCGTCGCCGCAAGACAAAGCCGTGCAGTCGCCCTGCTCGAACCGCAGGTTTGCATGCTGCGAGTAGCGCTGCCGCGCATGGGCGATGGCCGACTCGGCGATATCGACACCGACCACGCTGGCGGCCGATGCGGCCAGCATCGCGCTGCCGTAGCCCTCGCCGCAGGCCGAGTCGAGCACGCGCCGGCCTTGGGCGAAGGCACGGGCGAACACATAGCGGTGCCAGTGCTCGTACCAGATTTCGCGCACGCATTCGGGCGTGAAACGCTCGCCGGTGAACTCCAGCGGCGCGGCGCCATCCGTGTCGATCGATGCGGGCTGGGTCACGCCGATGTTCCCGTGGCAGTACGCGGCGCGGCATCGGCGACCGTCGCGACGGTTTTCCACGTATGCGCGAGGCGGACGACGCCGAATTCGCGCGATTGCCCGCGCACGGTCAGCGGATGCTCGATCGTGTCGAAAAGGCGCACGCCTTCGGAATCGAGTGGATGCGCCTTGACGTTATAGGAGCCGGGCAACAGCGACAGTTCGGGAAATTCCAGTTCGGCGACGTAGCAATTGGCGCTCTCGGCCCAGGGCATAACTCCGTCCATTTCCGTGCTGACGCCGTACACGGGCGTGCCGTCGGCGCGGGCAATGCCGAAGATGATCACCGGCACGCGGCCATCACGCGAGTGCACGCGCGCGCGCACGCGCAAACGCGCGCCCTGATCGAGCAGGATCGGCGTGTCCTGCGCGAGATCGTTGAGCGTGAGATCGAGCAGATGGAATTCCAAACCCTGGTTGGCCACGGTATCGCGCGCTGGCGTCGGCGCGACCATCTTGCGTTCGTGATAGGCCAGGTACGCCTGGGTCACGTCGAACACGTCGCCGTACGCGGCGATTGCGCCCTGCTTGAGCCAGCAGGCGTGACGGCACAGTTTCTGAATGTGGTACATGCTGTGCGAAACCAGGATCAGCGTGCCACCGCCGCCGAGATAGTCCTCCATCCAGCGGACGCACTTCTTCTGGAATGATTCGTCGCCGACCGCGAGCACTTCGTCGGTAATCAGCAGGTCGGGCCTGAGCGCTGCGACAATCGCGAAGCCCAGGCGCACGACCATGCCGGACGAATAGTGCTTCACCGGCTCGTCGATGTAGCGGCCGATGTCGGCAAACTCGATGATCGCGTCGAGGCGGTCGCGCAGGTCGCTCGCGCTCAGTCCGTACAACGCCGCCGACATCGCGATGTTGTCGCGGCCGCTGTATTCCGGATGGAAACCGGCCCCAAGTTCGAGCAGAGCGCCGACGCTGCCGTGAGTCGTCACGCTGCCGCTGCTCGGCGTCAGCACGCCGGTCAGCAGCTTCAGCAGTGTTGACTTGCCGGCGCCGTTTTCGCCGATCAGTCCGAGCGATTCGCCGCGCTGCACTTCCAGATCGATATCGCGCAGCACCGCGATCGCGTCGACATCGCGGGCGCCGATGAGCAGCCGGCCGAGCGCGCGCAGGCGGTCGCGTGGGCGGAAAACCTGCGGATACGACTTGCCGAGCCCGCGCGCGGTGACCAGGACATCTTCGCTCACAGGAAATCCTCGCTCACAGGAAGTCCTCGAAACGCGGCGACAGCCGGCGGAACACGGTGAACCCGATGGCCAGGGCGGCGATCGCGATCAACAGCGATATGCCCTGGTCGATCAAACCGACCGGTCCGGTATCGAGCAGGATCGCGCGGAATGTCTCGACGTAGTGCGTGACCGGATTGAAATCCAGCCAGCCGCGAAAGCGTTCAGGCAGGAATTCGCGCGCATAGAATATCGGCGAGGCGAACATCCACAGCTGCAGGACCTGCACGAGAACTTGCGACAGGTCGCGAACGAATACCTGGATCGCCGCGAAGGCCAGCGCGAATCCGAGCGCCAGCACGAACAGCTGCAGGTAGGTCAGGAACGCCAGCGGCAACGCGAGCAGATGGATCGGCACGCCCCACAGCCACAAGGCGATGCAGATGGCGCAGAAGCCGACGCCATGCAGCAGGAAGCTCGAGCTGACCGCCGCGACGACGAGCACTTCACGCGGCAGCGCCACCTTGCCGATCAGACCGGCGTTGTCCGGGATTGCGGTCGTGCCGCGCATCAGCGCTTCGGCAAACGCATTCCACGGCCACAGGCCGAGCGCAAGGAACGGCACGAAGCCGACGCCGCCGACCGGTCCCGAGGCCTTGAACACATAGACGAATACGGCACCGTACACGCCGAGTTGGATCAGCGGCTGCACGAGCGCCCACACGCCGCCGCTCAGGCTGCCGAGGTAACGGCTGCGCAGTTCGCGGTTGATGAAGTGCAGCGCCAGATTGAGCGCGGGGCTGGTCGGCATATCGCCTTCGCAATGCAGGTCGACCTGTAATTATCGCAGAAATGGCCTTGGCCGGCCTTGCAAAGGGGCGCTGCAGGCCACCGCGGTGAAACGGGGCCCTGGGCTGGCCCTAGCAGCCCTTCATCGTCTAATTTGCGCCGTGCGCTTGTGCGTCCGCGCCGGGATGGTTCGCCGGAGCCGCGGTTGCCGGGCTGTTGTAACGGATTCGCAGCGACGCAACGGCGTCCGCATTGGCGTCGATTTTTTCGCTGCTGATCTGATCGATGAAATCGCGCCGTTGCGCCTCGACGTAGTTGTCCTTGAGCGCGGCTACTATTTTCTCGCGTACCGCGGAAAATGGCTGCACGACATCCGGTTCGGCGCTGACCAGCTTGACGACCTGGTAGCCGCCGGGAGAGGTGTAGACCTCCGAAATGTCGCCAGGCTTGTGCAGCGTTTGCAGAGCCTCCGCAAGCCACCTGTCCCCTTTCGGCGGGTTCGTGTCGACGAGCACACCATGGGTCTGCGCCTTGTCCGGATCGTCGGAATACTTGGCGACGAGGGCTTCGAACTGATCGGGCGCCGCCAGTGCCTCGGTACGCACTTGCGACGCGCGATTCCATGCCTCTTGCTCAGCTGCTTTCGCGTCGATTTCCTTGGAGCTGGCGCGGATTGCCTTGGAGCTGACGAAGATGCGCTGCACGGTGCGCGTTCCGCGCGCGGTGTAGTGGTCCTTGTGACCCAGGTATTCTTCGTGAGCGAGCGGCTCGAAGTCGGGCATCTTGATGTCCTCGACGAACTTTTCCACGCGCAGACGCGCCAGGATCTGTGCCCGCTCAGGATCGGCCTTTCCGACCACTTGTGGATCCGAATCGAGCTTCATCGCCACGGCCTGTTTGGCCAGCTCGCGCGTCAGCAGCATGTTGAGCAGCAGCGCCTCGATCCGCTTCGGACTGTCCATAATCCCGGCGCGCTTGTCGGCCGGAACGCGCTGCATGTAGTCGTCGATATCCTGAAAGGTCAATTGCACGCCACCCCGCGAGACGACGACGGTCTGCGGCTGAAATGGCGTCTGCGCCGACGCGATCGTCGCGATGATCGCGGAACAGACCAGTAGAACGAAAAACGTAAGACGCATCGAGTGCTCCACAAATACAAGTCCGCCCTGCGCCGGCAGGCGCAAGGCGGACTCATTATAGCGACAGGGCAGTTCCGGACTCTCGCCGCAGCGAAAGCACGAAATCGGTTACGCGGCCGATCCCGCGGGATGGGCTAGTTTCGAACTATCCAGGGCGTACAGGTCGAGCAGACCGGCGAGGAAGGCGAACTGACGTTGTTGGCAGGCAGGTTCGCGTTCGGCAAGACGTTCAGATAGTAGGTCTTCCCCGGGTTTACCGTACAGGCAATGCCCTGCTGCGTTGGGTTGACGTACGAGGTCAGTCCGTTCGACGAATTGCTCTGGTCGAGCTTGCAGCCTTGCGTCAGCTGCGTGCCAGTCTGGCCAAAATCACCCGGACAAATGCTTATCGTGAGGGAGAAGTTCGAACCGATGCCCGAGCCGGTCCAGGACCATCTCGGGAGCAGGCTGGTATCCGACGGAACGACGAACTTTTCCGAAAGGTACAGGTTGCTCATGACGTTTGGCCGCGTCTGGCCACCGGCGATGCCGGGCCACGGCGCGGTCGTTCCCGGATAACTCCACACCGACACGTAGTCGGTCGGGTCCTTCGTCGCGGTCGTCCCGTCGCCGTACTTGACGGAGGTACCTGTCGTCAGCCTGCTCCAGGCAGTGCCGGTGCTCGTATGAATCGTGGCGAGGCTCGAACACGCCGCCGGAATATCGCCGCCGCCGCCGTTATTGGTCACGGTAAGGACAGCCGAACTCGTGACGCTGCCAGGGTTGCAAGTCGCCGTCGCCGTATAGCCGCACGAGGTATTGTTGCCCATCTGCGCAATCGTCGGGATCGATAACGTGGCTGCGGTTGGTGCACAAGAACCCTGTGCCCCCGCTGTGCATGAGCCATTGCTCGCCGTAATCGCCGGGCACGTGCCCGTGGTTGTCGGCGTTCCAACGGAGCAACCATTGGTCGCGTTGTAGGCTTGATACGTAAGTGGGACGGTCACCACCGATCCCGCCGGAACCGACGTCGTGCCGCCGTTGATCACAACACCCGATGCGGGTGGGTTGAGTCCGAACGTCGCCGTGGTCGTGCCGCCGCCGCCGCCGCCGCAGCCGTTGCCGCTCAGCGTGCCTTTGACCAGCACATTGCCGGTGGCATCGAGCTGGAAGATCGGGGCACCTGCCAGCGCGGTGACATCGCACTCGGTGGCGGAAGAGTCGGAGTTGATTTTGACGATCGGCTGCTGCGCATGGACGCACGCAACGCCGGCAAGCAGCAGGAACGACAGGGTGTAACGAATTCGATTCATTTGCATGTTCCCGCGGAGATAAACCCAAGCATGTTACGACGCTAAAGTTTAAGAGGTTGCTAGTTCGAAGTTAAGGGGGCAATCAAACCCTTCATGGGTCTCGATGTGCCGCTGGTCATGAATATCCAATTTCGTGTGCAGTATGGAGCATCTGCGACCACTGATCGTTGATCTGGCGCACAGCGACAGCTTTGCGTGCAGGCGCCACTGCGTCGTACGAATGGAAACCTGTGCGACTCACGATACAAAAAAAAGGGGCCCGAAAACGGGCCCCTTCTTCTCCGCAGAGCGGAATTTCAACTCACATCAATCCGCTGACGTTACGTCACGCGAAATGCGGTGACGATACAGACCGGAGTAGTTGCCGAGAATGCCAGGAGCCGCGTGGGCATTGACATAGTTCGTAACCAGGAAGCCGGTTACCGGCAGACCCATGAACACATTGCCTTCCACCGACGGGCGCAGCGCTTCGTCCGAATTCGGGAAGCTCAGGTCGAGCCAGCCCGACGTGTAGACGTCGACGTTCGAAGCCAGCGTCGATCCGAGGATCGAAGAGCCAACGCCTGGCTCGACGCCATCCTGGTTGAACGTGATTACCTGGGCTTCATAGCACAGGTAGTTGCCACCAGTGATCGGCGGCGGCGAGAACCCGATCGAACCGACCGGCTGGGTCTCTTCACGATCGTAGTACGCCAAGCCGATTCCGAAGCAGGACGTTGCGTCGAAAATCTGCTCGAACGGAGGAAATGCCGTATCCGTCTTGTTGATAGCCGGATCGACGTAGAAGCGCTTGGTCGGGAACGTGACAACCCACTCGGAAGACGCACCGACGAGCTGATCGGTCACGTATTCGTTGTAGACGTGGTCGGCGGCGAACACGGAGCTGACCGCATCGATACCCTTCACCGGATCATAGTTCGAGGTAACCAGAATGCCGTTGTTGAACACGTAGCTCGTCACGGCGCCCACTGGGTTTATACCACCGCCGTTGAAGTTCGCGCTCGCCAGGTTCGGCGACAGCGAACCCGGGTTGGTGTGCAACTGGGTGGTGCTGAAGCCGTCGATTGCGTCGGCGTCATAGGCAGCAATCGTGCCCTCGGAAACATTGATGATGCTGCCCGCACCGAACAGACCGCCGGTCGGACTGGTCATGTCGACGGCTGCGTTGGCCGCCCAGTAGCCACCCGGGCTCCATGCTGCGACGAGCTTGGCGCAGCTGGCTGGAACCTTGGCAACGTGAGTGAGCGACGTCAGCGAACCCTTCGTGGCGTTGGTGACCACGCCCATTTCGATCATTTCAACGTAGCCCTCACGGGTACGATCCAGATTGGTTGGGCCGTTGTCGGTACCCTGAGGCGAGCCGTAGCCACCCTGCGAGTAACCGAGGTTGCTGAACGGCTGGGCCTTGATACCGCCGGCCAGCGACTGCGTGAACGCAGGAACCGTGCAGGAGTTGTCGTTGGTCGCGACGGCGCCGCCGGTACCATTGTCGTACACCTGGGCAACCCAGACGTCGTACTGCGACAGGTACAAGTTGAAGTCGAGCACTTCGCGGCTGTCATAGCCTTCGAGGAAGCGGACCTTGACGGCCTTGCCTTCCTGGTGCGTGTTGACTACGGAAAG
>DASSGP010000302.1:0-3822 GCA_035693405.1 Rudaea sp.
ATCAGGAACACGTGCGTCACCGCGTCGAACCAGTCGTGGCCGATGTGCGGCAGCATGTGGTGGGTCATGTGCTTCTGATAGAAGACGAGCTGGCCGCCAGGGACCGGGCCGCTGAGGAAATCGGCGACCCGGCGCCAATCGGTTTCGCCTGCGGCGATGACTTCGTCGCGGCCGGGATGATCGAGCTGCGTTTGCTGCAGGTAGTGGGCGTAGAACGGTTCGTCGATGACGGTGCAGTCGCCGCGATTCTCGAACGCGCGCATCATCGCGGTCGAGATGTTGCGCGGGCCGGACCACATGGCGATGCGGATAGGGGTTGGCGTCATCGTGTCATTCAGCCTTGGAATACATTCATCCGTTCGCGCTGAGCGTAGCTCGCGGAGCGAGCGAAGTCGAAGCGTCTTGAGTTCCCTTCGACTTCGCGCCTTTGGCGCTACGCTCAGGGCGAACGGGTTCTTTTCCGGTCTCCTCTCGCTCGAGGGCTACATCATCCCGGCAGCGTGCGCGTCGCCACGTCGCGCGCGATCAATTCGCGATAGAGGTTCTGCAAGCGCTCGACCATCGGCCCGCGTCCCGCGCTGATCTTTCGGCCGTCGATATCGACGACCGGCGCGACGCCGGCGAACGTGCCGATGACGAACGCTTCGTCGGCACCGTAGACATCGGTCAGGCTGAAGGATTTCTCGAACGCCGGAATGCCGCTGTCGCGGCAGACGCGCAGCACGTTCGCGCGCGTGATGCCGCCGAGGCAATACATGCCGGTCGAGGTCCACACTTCGCCCTTGCGCACGATGAAAAAGTGCGTCGAGTTGCAGGTCGCGACGAAGCCGTGCGGATCGAGCATCAGCGCCTCGTCGGCGCCGGCCTTGGTCGCCTGGATGCATGCGGTGATGCAGTTGAGCTTGCTGTGGCTGTTGAGCTTGGGATCCTGCACGTCGGGATAGCCGCGGCGCACGTGCACCGTGAACAGGCGGATGCCGCGCGTCAGCGTTTCGGGTTTGGGATTTTTATACTCGGGGATGATGACGATCGTCGCCGGGCCGATCGTCATGCGCGGATCCTGGTATGGCGTGCGCTTGACGCCACGAGTGACCATGAGCCGGACGTGGACGTGATCGCTCATCGCGTTGGTCGCAAGCGTGCGGTAAAGCGCGCGCGCCAGTTCATCGCGCGTCAGGCCGATGTCCATGTCGATGGCCTTGGCGCCTTCGTACAATCGGTCCAGATGCTGATCGAGGAAAGCGAATCGGCCGGCGTGCACGCGCAGACCCTCCCAGACGCCGTCGCCCAGCACGAATCCCGAGTCGAACACCGAAACGGTCGCTTCGGCACGCGGCTTCATCTCGCCGTTGACGTAGATCCGGATATCGCGGTTGCGCGGATCGTCGACGAATTCGTGGGTACCCTGGGTCATTGCCATGGCCTGCTACTTTGGTGGCCCGATCTTAGCGATTTGCGGTCGCTTCGTCCCGGTTCGAGAGACCCCTATAAAACCGTTCGCCCTGAGCGTAGGCCCGAAGGGCCGAAGTCGAAGGGCTACGACGTTTCGACTTCGCTCGCTTCGCGAGCTACGCTCGACGCGAACGGCTGGTGGGTATGGTAGGGCAATTGAACTACCATGCTGGCCGTGCCAAAATCCAATTGGGCAAATCAAAGGTGGCCGTGCGCAGACGCACGGTCGAGTGTGCGACATGTCAACGCGAACTTCCGACATCTAGTTTCGAATGCCAGGCGGCCGAGAAGGCGCCTCGGCGCCTTTTTTATTGCCGTCATTCCAGCACAACCTCCGCTGTCGAGAGCCACCGGGATGACGAGCCTTATGCAGTGAGTCGCCCTCATGATCAACATCACGCTCCCCGACGGCAGTCAACGCCCGTTCGAAAATCCCGTCACCGTGCAGGACGTCGCCGCGTCGATCGGCGCCGGCCTGGCCAAGGCCGCGCTGGCCGGCAAGGTCGACGGCAAGCTCGTCGACACGAGCTACCGCATCGATCGCGACGCCAGGCTCGAGATCGTCACGGAAAAGAGTCCGGACGCGCTCGACATCATCCGCCACTCGACCGCGCACTTGCTTGCGCAGGCGACGCAGCGGCTGTTCCCTGACACCCAGGTCACGATCGGTCCGGTCGTCGACAATGGCTTCTACTACGACTTCGCGCGCAAGACGCCGTTCACGCCTGACGATCTGGAAAAAATCGAGGCCGAGATGCGCAAGATTGCCGCCGAGGCGCTGCCGGTCGAGCGCAGCGTGATGGCGAAGGACGACGCGATCGCGTTCTTCAAGAACAAGGGCGAGATCTACAAGGCGCAGATCATCGACGACATCATTCCGCCGGGCGAGGAGATCTCGCTGTACGGGCAGGGCGACTGGATCGACCTGTGCCGCGGTCCGCACGTGCCGAACACGAACCGGCTCAAGGCGTTCAAGCTGATGAAGGTGGCCGGCGCGTATTGGCGCGGTGACTCGAACAACGAGATGCTGCAGCGGGTCTACGGCACGGCGTGGCTCAACGACAAGGATCTCAAGGCTTATCTGACGCAACTCGAGGAAGCCGAGAAGCGCGACCATCGCAAACTTGCCAAGCAGCTCGACCTGTTTCACCTTCAGGAGGAAGCGCCGGGCCTGATCTTCTGGCATCCGCGCGGCTGGTCGATCTGGCAGGTCGTGGAGCAGCACATGCGCCGCGTGTACCAGGCCACCGGCTACGGCGAAGTGCGCGGCCCGCAGGTTCTCGACGTTGCGCTCTGGAAGCGGTCCGGCCACTGGGACAACTACAAGGACAACATGTTCTTCACCGAATCGGAGAAGCGCACGTACGCGCTGAAGCCGATGAATTGTCCCGGCCACATACAGATCTTCAATCACGGTCTGCACAGCTATCGCGACCTGCCGATCCGCTACGGCGAGTTCGGCGCATGCCATCGCAATGAACCGTCCGGTGCGCTGCACGGCATCCTGCGTGTGCGCGGCTTCACGCAGGACGACGGCCATATCTTCTGCACCGAAAACCAGATCGAATCCGAAGTCAAAGCCTTCCACGCGCAGGCGATGAAGGTCTACTCGGACTTCGGCTTCACCGACGTCCAGCTCAAGATCGCGCTGCGGCCCGAGCCGCGTCTCGGCGACGATGCAACCTGGGACAAGGCCGAGGAAGCGCTGCGCTCGGCGTTGCGCGCGGCGGGCGTCGAGTGGCAGGAATTGCCGGGCGAGGGCGCGTTCTACGGCCCGAAGATCGAATACCATTTGCGCGATGCAATCGGCCGCACCTGGCAGCTCGGCACGATGCAGGTCGACTTCATGATGCCGGGACGGCTTGGCGCCGAATACGTCGACGAGCACAGCCAGAAGCGCCATCCGGTCATGCTGCACCGGGCCATCGTCGGTTCGATGGAGCGTTTCATCGGCATCCTGATCGAACACCACGCCGGCGCATTTCCGGCGTGGCTCGCACCAATCCAGGCCGTGGTAATGAACATCACCGACGCGCAGGGCGAATACTCGAACGAGGTTGCCCTATCGCTGCTGAAACAGGGTTTCCGCGTCGAGAGCGACCTGCGCAACGAGAAGATCGGATACAAGATTCGCGAGCATGCGATGCAGAGGGTTCCGTACCTGCTCGTGATCGGAGACCGCGAAAAGGAAAACGGCATGGTCGCGGTGCGGACCCGGTCCGGCGAAGACCTCGGCAGCATGCCGCTGAGCGCGTTCGTAGATCGTCTGCGCAGCGAGGGCATCAAACAGGAGTAATCTGAGCGGCGTCTGCTGCGGCGGCTTCGACACTGTCCGGTTGGGGCGTTGATCCGGAGTCGCCAGACGGGGGG
>DASSGP010000303.1:0-3408 GCA_035693405.1 Rudaea sp.
ATCCGGTGCCGGGCAACAATAGCGCCACGTCCGGTTTGAACACCACGGTGGCCGACGTGGCGGTGGCGAAGAGCGGGCCGGCGAACGTGGTGAGCAACGCGGCGGTGAGTTACACGCTGGTGGTGAGCAATGCCGGTCCCGCGGCGGCGAATGGAGCGGTGGTGACCGATGCGGCGGTGGCGAACTTCACGGCTGCGAACGTGAGTTGCGGGTCGCAGAGCGGTGGGGCGGTATGTCCGGTCTCGCCGACGGTGGCGCAGTTGCAGGTGGGCTTGGCGATACCGACACTGCCCAGTGGCGGCAGCGTGACGCTGACGGTGAGCGGAACAGCGGGAGTGAGCGGAGCGATTGCCAACGCGGCGACGGTGGCGCCGCCGGGAGGCATGACCGATCCAGTGCCGGGCAACAACAGCAGCACGGCTAATACCACGATAACCTCCACGACACCCTCCCCTGCGACGCCGATCCCGGCTCTCAACGCCATAGCACTCGCGTGGCTCGCACTGTTGCTCAGTCTAGCCAGTGCTCTATCGCTAGCACGTCGCCGTCGCTAGCGGATCCGCATAGCCATGTCACCCCCCGACCGCCAAAGGGAACAGCAAATCGACTCCGTGCGGCCGCTGCGGTGCGTGCACCGACGCGAACAAGCACTGCAATCGCTTTGCGCTCGCGTTGCCCGTTGTCGCGTCAAGTCCGGGGAGATTTGAAGGTTCGGGAACGATTCCACAGCCGATGCCGAACGAGGTCCGTTGGCGCCCGCGCACAAGCGTCTCGCCGGGCCGCGAATCGCCCGGAAAAACGCTCGAATGCGACCCGCGCAGTGCGCTATCGTTAGCGCATGACCCGATCCCCATTGCACGTCATCATCCTCGCCGCCGGCGAGGGCAAGCGCATGAAGTCGGCGCAGGCGAAAGTGCTGCTGCCGCTGGCCGGGCGGCCGTTGCTGGCGCATGTGCTGGAAAGCGCCCGCGAATTGCGGCCGCAGCGGATCCACGTCGTGTACGGACATCGCGGCGACCAGGTGCGCGCCACGTTCGCCGGCCAGACCGACCTCGACTGGATCCACCAGGCCGAACAGCACGGCACCGGCCACGCCGTGCGGCTGGCCATGGCCAACGTGCCCGACGACGCGCGTGTGCTCGTGCTGCTCGGCGACGTGCCGCTGATCCGCGCGGAAACCGTGCGGCCCCTGGCCGAAACGACGGCTCCGCTCGCCGTGCTCGCGGCGGATCTGGCCGACCCGCACGGCTACGGCCGCGTCCTGCGCGACGGCAATGGGCGCGTTCGCGCGATCGTCGAAGAAAAGGATTGCGATCCGGGCCAGCGCGCGATCGCCACGGTCAACACCGGCATCATCGCCGCGGACGCTGCGCGCCTGCGCGGCTGGCTGGCTGCGCTGCGCAACGACAATGCCCAGCGCGAATACCTGCTTACCGACGTGTTCGCGGACGCGGCCGCCGAGGGTGCTCCAGCCGTGGCGATTGCCTGCAGCGATGCGATCGAAGCGTTCGGCGCCAACGATGCGTGGCAGCTCGCCCAGCTCGAGCGGCACTATCAGCTGCGCCGCGCCAGAACGCTGTGCACGCAAGGCGTGCGCCTGGCCGATCCGGCGCGTTTCGATCTGCGCGGCGAGTTGCACTGCGGCAGCGATGTCGAAATCGATGTCGATGCGGTGTTCGAAGGCGACGTGCACCTCGGCGATGGCGTGCGCATCGGTCCGTTCTGCTTTATCCGAAATTCGCAGCTGGCCGCCGGCAGCGAAGTGCGCGCACACTGCGATCTCGACGGCGTCGTGACGCACGGACCCTGCGTCATCGGTCCGTTCGCGCGCCTGCGGCCCGGCACCGAACTGGCGCACGGCGCACACGTCGGCAACTTCGTCGAGGTCAAGAACGTCACTATCGGCGCCGATTCGAAGGCCAATCACCTGACTTATCTGGGCGATGCCAGCATCGGCGCCGGCGTCAACATCGGCGCCGGCACGATCACCTGCAACTACGACGGCGTGAACAAGCACCGCACGACGATTGAGGACGGCGCATTCATCGGCTCGAACACGGCACTGGTGGCGCCGGTCACGATCGGCAAGGACTCCACGATCGGCGCCGGCTCGACGATCAGCAAGAACGCCCCGCCCGGCGAGTTGACCGTGGCGCGCGCGAAGCAGACTACGATCCCGGGCTGGAGACGCCCGCGAAAAAACTGAGGTAGCAACACGGAGCGGTTCGTTCGGGAAAGTCCGCAGGCCTTCGCCCCAACAATCCATGTGCTGTGCCAGCTCGTACCAGACGATAAAGGATTCGTTGTGTGAAGCCGATCGACGCTCGACTCGTCGCTGAACAACTCGACAAGGGCAAGGGCCTGCAGCGTGCAGGAAACCTCGGATTAGCGCGCAGCCATTACGAACGCGCGGTCAAACTCGATCCGGACAACGCCGCGGCGTGGCATCTGCTGGCGACTACCGCATTGCAGGAGGGAAACTTCCTGCTTGCGGCAAGGCATTTGCGCCGATGCGTGGAATTGAACCCAGGCTTCGGCGAAGCCCACCATGACCTCGGCGTCGCACTGCGCGAATCGGGCAGGATCGACGAGGCCATCGCGGCGTTTCGCACCGCACTGGCGAGCCGGCCGCAATATGCGCAGGCGCTGTTCAACCTGGCCACGCTGGTCGAGGCCAAGGGCGACTGGACCCAGGCCGAACAGGCCTATCGTCAGGGCCTGGCCTGGGAGCCATCCAATGTCGACATCCTGATTCGATTCGGCAATCTGCTTGGCCGCCAGGGAAGAATCCATGAGGCCTTGCCGATACTGGAGAGCGCCTGCCGTCTGGCGCCTGACCGCGCCGTCGCCTGGGGCAATCTGGCACGCGTTCTGAGCGACCTGGGCCGCTATGCGGATGCGATCCGTTGCGCGCGCGCGGCAACAGAGCGCGACCCTGAGCGTGCGGTATGGTGGCGCGTATTGGGCGTCGCGCAGAACCTGCAACGTGATGGCGAAGGCGCGGCGATCGCCTTGCGCAAGGCGATCGAACTCGCTCCGGACGATCACATCGCCCGATTCGAACTGGGGCTGGCCTTGCGCGACGCAGGCTCAATCGACGAGGCACGCCGTATTTTTGCCCAGGGACCGGTCGAGCGGCTGCGCTGGGGCGCTGCGTTGTCGCTGCCGGCCTGCTACCGGGACGACGCGGAAATTGAAGCGGAGCGTGCCCGCTTCGCCGCCGGTCTCACACAGCTCGAATCTCAGCTGACACTGCAGACGCCCGCGCAGGTCGACGACGCCTATCGCGCCGTTATCGGCATCGCGCCGTTTCACCTCCACTACCAGCCGCGCGACAACACGCAATTGCAATGCCGCTTCGGCGATCTGGTGACGAAAGTGATGGCCAAGGCCGCACCCGATCTGGCT
>DASSGP010000304.1:0-3399 GCA_035693405.1 Rudaea sp.
CGGCGTTTGCCTGCAGCCAATAGTTTTGCCAGTGCGAGAGATAAACGCGGCCCCCTGCGTCGGCGTAGGTCTTCATCGCGTCGAGTGCCGTCTGCGGGATCGTGTTGCCAGGATTCGGGCTTCCATCGCAGGCCAGCATGACCTGGTCGTACGCCGACAGCGCACCGCTTGACGACCACAGCGAAGTTGCAGCGGCGAATGTCGACCCGCCATTGGCGAGGTCGAAGTGAGTAGCAGCAGTTCCGCTGGCGCCAGCGAACAGATGGATGCGGGCGATGCCGGGGCTCGTACCGAATTCGGAGTCGGCGACACCGATTTTGCGCATCAGGCACTCGAATCCATCGGCGCTGCCGGTAACTACCGCGGTGCGCGCGATGTCGCCTTCGAGATGCGTGCGCGGCAGCCGTGTCGCATCATCGGCGAGCGCGGTGTCGACGCACGCCGTCAGCGCTGGCACGGATACCTGTCGCCGCCACTTGCCGGCCAGAACGACCGCTGTCATCGGCACTCCGGCGGGCACGTTGCTCAGCTTGAACTTGCCGTCGGCATCGGTCAGCGTCGCTACCAGCGGATGACCCAGCGGCGCCTGATCGCAGCGCAGGGCCGGCGGTCCGTCGGTGAGTGCGCCGACCTCCGCGTTGGCAATGTATACCTCCACATTCGGCAGCGGTAACGTGCCGTTCGGCGCGTGCACCGTTCCGCTCAGGGACGTCGTGCCGTTGCCAGGACATTGCACGCGCGCGCACTGCAGACCGCAGGATTCGAAGCCGTCGAAGTAGATCGTATCGGGAAACGCATCGGCGAGAGCTGCAGACGATGATGTGACTAACGCCGCCAGAAGCAGGGTGCACTCGTGTCGTCGCCTTGCGCTCATTGCCGTTAACCCCCTGCGCTTGAGCATGGTCCTGATCTGACGCATTCGCGCCAGGTCCCCCAAGGAGCATTGATCTTAGCATGAAGGGTTCTACGTCTCGATGAAAGTCTCGCTTCAATCCGCGCCTGGACCGCAATACCACTCCGCTACCGCGCGCTTCGCTGTTTCGAGCGGAAAAAAGGGGGCGTAGGTAATCAAGTGCGAATAGATTGCGCACCCTCCGTCCGCTGCGACGGGTTGCGGTACTATCTTGCCGCGGTCGACAGCGGCCGCCGAAGTCAGGCGCCAGGTGTCACCTTGAATGCCCTTCGATGGAGCGCATGCGCGAGCCTACAGCAGGAGGTGCGGCAGGAACTTCCAAACACCTGCGTATCGGGCTGTGGCCCGCCTGGTGGGTGCGCGACACCGTGCTGCGTCGCCATGCCGCTGCGTGGACTTCCGAAGAACAGGGGTCAACACGCTTTTCAAAATTGATGAATGGTGGAGGTCATATGAACGTTCCAACCATCAGGGCCGTTGCTTGCTTGGTAATGCTGAGTGCAATTCGCAGCGCGTCCGCTTCGTGCGCGATCGACGACCCTGCCGTTGTGGCCAAGACGTTCTATCAGCAACACCCGAATTTTTCCTCGGAAGATCCCGCCCGGATCAAGAAGAGTGTTACGCCGCGTCTCTTCGATGCCCTGGACCGGGAGTACAAGTGCGCACAAGGTCAGATCTGCGCACTCGAAGCAGACCCATGGACGGACGCCCAGGACGGAAGCATCGGCAAGCCGGTCGAGTTCGCGACGGCCAGCAACTCCGGAGTCGAAGCCAAGGTATCGATGACGTATACATTTGTCCTTGGCAAGAAGCATGACCAAAAACACGCAACGTTGGTTCTTCAACGCCAGTCTCCCACCGAGTGCTGGCTGTTGGACGACCTGATGGGGCCTCGTGGCGAGTCGCTCGTTCGGGCAATCGAAGCGTGGTTCAAGGAATACGGCAGCGCGCTCTGACCAATCAGAAACGAACGGAAGAACGACGTGCCAGTGAAACCTGCCAGCAGCAACCTCACGCCCGAAGCCGAGCTCCAGTCCTACATCGACAGATTGGATCCGAAGGATCAGAAGGTCATGCGCTCGGTTCGGGCCGCCGTACGCAAGCGATTCCCGACCGCCAACGAACTGGCGTACGACTACTCCAGTCACGTCGTCATTTCCTATTCGTCGACGGACCGGGCGAGCGATGCGATTTTGGCGATCGACGGACGCACCGACGGCGTGCGTCTGTACTTCATGCATGGACCTCAATTGCCCGACCCGAAGCGGCTCCTGCAAGGTTCGGGAAGCCAGGCCCGCTTCGTACCGGTGGAAGCGGCCAGCCAGTTGGCAGACCCCGATGTGAATGCATTGATTGTTGCCGTGGGTGCCAAGTCGACGGTTCCGTTGCCATCCAAGGGGAAGGGCGCGCTCATCATCAAGTTGACTGCTGCGAAGAAGCGGTCGCAGGGGAAGCCCACGAAAGTGACGAAGAAGAATTTCTGAAGAAAAGGGGAGGCGCGTAAATTGCGAATAATCGCGTCCCCTCCGTCGGCTGCGACGGGTTGCGCTACCATCACGCCGCGGTCAACAGCGGCCGCTTGACTCAGGCGCCAGGTGTCACTTGAATGCCCCTTCGATAGCAAAGCCAGCAGTCGCCACCTGGAGCGCACGCGCGAGCCTTCTCGCGGCTGCGGCAGCCGTCTATCTCATCGGGCTATGGCCCAGCTGGTGGTTGCGCGACATCGTGCTGCGCGCCGCTGGTTTTCCCGCCTACGCCGGCCTTTGGAAGTTCCTGCCGCACCTGCTGCTGTATTCGACGCTCACGGCGCTCGCCGCGGGCGTTGCGTGGATCGCCTTCGCTCGGGCCGGCGTGATCGATGGGCCGCCGCTGGGCAAGGGGAACCGGCCACTCGGAAAGTTGCTGATTGTAGGATTCGGCGTAATCCCCCTGGTCCTCGGCGTACTGATGGCGACGGGCCAGGGTTCGATGATCCGATGGATCGACCCCGATCCCTGGTCGATCGCAGGGAATGTCTTTTCGAATTTCTATGAAGAATTCATATTCCGCGGCTTTCTTCTCAGTGCGCTCGCGGCCGTGATCGGTTTCCTTCCGGCGGCTGCCGTCACGAGCGCGCTATGGGCGGTGACGCACACGCAGTATCCGTTGTCCCTGCAGGTCACGATCTTCGGGGTGGGCTTCGTGCTTGCCTGGCTCGCCCAAAGCGCGCGCACGATCTGGGCGCCGTACGGCGCCCACATGATCATGGACGTAGTGCTCGATTCCCTGGTCGGTTGAGTCGCCAAGCTGCTCGGTGGACTTCCGCGCGAAGATCGCACGACACGCCGGCGTCGGCGACGCCGACGATTCGGATCGAGCAGCATTCATTGAGCCGAAAGCAGGCCAATGTTCGCCGGCAACTTGGCGCGCTCGACGGCCGCCAACCCGGCGATGCGGCTGCGGGCCGCGAGCATCCAGTCGGCGTGCGCGTAAGGCTGCCACTCCAG
>DASSGP010000305.1:0-11996 GCA_035693405.1 Rudaea sp.
GACGCAGTGAAAATATGGATGTCCGGCGGCAGGCGGTCGGGATCGTCGAGCGTGCCGACGCGCACGAAGCGGATAGCATCACCGCCTCCGCCATAGTTGCTCCACAGCGCGATGTGGCACTTCGGACAACGGCTGATGCGCTGGCCCTTGCCGCTGTTCGACGGTGTGTCGATCACTTCGACGTCGCCGTGCAACAACTGCACGCGATCGCTTTCGATCAGCGCGTTCAGCGCGAATGAGGCGCCGGTCTCGCGCTGGCACCAGCGGCAGTGACAGCAATGCACGAACATCGGTTTCGCCGTCATGCGATAGCGGACGTGACGGCACGTGCAGCCGCCATCGTGGGGCGCGGATTCCACTGCGTTCATTGGCTTACTCCCCTGCTCGAGATCAGGCTGCGTGATTCGGCCGATCGTATCGCGATCGGCGCTCTTCCGGGGTGAACAGAATTGACACCAGGTTTGAGTCGGCGTCCCGCTTGGCCCAAGTGAGCCGCGGACTCTATAGTTTTGCAAGCAGGGGCAATGGCAATGAGGAACGCGGCCGCATTCCGGTTTACGACGGCAGTTGTCCGGTCATGCAGGTCGATCCGAAGTGCCTGGATAAATCGCCAACGCGGCCCCGACGACATCGCTGGCTCGCAGTTTCTCCACGACGTCCGGTTCGCAGACAGTTCGAATGGGCCGCGCAGGCAGTCGCGAGCGCACCCTTCGCGTCGCCGCACGCCAGAGCATTACAATCACCCGCGTCCGATTCCTGCGAAGCGTCTGTCGATGGGTGAGAAAAAGCGCCGGCTCGCTGCGGCTGCGTCGCTGACCGAGCAGGTCGCGGCCGCGCAGCGGCTGCATGCGGAAGGGCGGCTCAACGAAGCACAAGACATCTATCGCCGGGTGCTGCAGGTCGATGCAACGCGAGCCGACGCCTGGCTCGGCGCCGGCATTCTCGCGCGCGACAGCGGCGCGGGCGATTCGGCAATCAAGCTGTTCGCGCGCGCCGTGGCACTGGAGCCGAATGACGCGGGCGCGCGCATGCACTACGCGTGGGCCTTGCAGGATGGCGAGGACATCAGCGCCGCCGCGGTTCAATGGCGTGCGGCGTGTGCCCTGCGGCCTGACGATGCGGTCTGGTGGGAAAGCCTCGGGGTCGTCGAGCAGGCTGCGGGCAATATCGAAAGTGCCGCCGAGGCGTATCGGCGCGCCGACGAGCTCGAGCCCGCCACATTTCGCCGGGTAAAGCTGGCCACACTGATCTCGCCGATTCCCGCGTCCCGCGCGACCATTGCAGCGGAACGGGAGCGCATGGCATCAGTGCTCGACGAAATACTGGCGTCGGAAATCGTGCAGCCCGTGTCCGATCCATTCACGGCGCGCCTGTGGACGAACTTCTATCTCGCCTACCACGGCGAAAGCGATCGAGAGCTGCAAAGGAAGACTGCGGCCGCCTACCTGCGGATCTGTCCATCGCTGAGATACGTTGCAGCGCATTGCGGGCAGCCGGATGGCCAAGAGAGACCGGCCGCTTCAAGCGGCCGGATGCGGGTCGGGCTGGTCTCGCAGTTCTTTCGCAACCACAGCATCGGCCGGACCAGCCGCGGATTCTTCGCGCAACTGTCGCGCGAGCAGTTCGAGGTTACGGCGATTTTCATCGCTCCGGTCGTCGACGACGAGTTCTCGCAGGCGATCCGCCGCAATGCCGAGCATGCGCTGGTCGTGCCGCGCGACCTGGCGGCGGCGCGCGAGCAAATCGCCGCATTGCAGCTCGATGTGCTGTTCTATCAGGACATCGGCATGGAGCCGTTCAGCTATTTCCTCTCGTTTGCGCGGCTCGCACCGGTTCAGTGCACATCGTTCGGCCATCCCGACACGACGGGAGTATCGACGATCGACTACTTCATCTCGAATGACCTGTACGAACCGCCCGGCGCTGCCGCGCACTACAGCGAGCAGCTGTTCATGCTGCGCAACCTCGGCAGCCTCGCGTACTACTATCGGCCCGTTCCGCCGTCGCCGCTCAAGTCGCGCGCGGCCTTCAACCTGCCGGCCGACCGGCCGTTGTATCTTTGTCCACAAAATCTGTTCAAGGTCCACCCCGACATGGACGATTTGATCGCTGCCATCCTGCGCCGCGATTCGCGTGGTGTCGTCGCGCTCGTGGAGGGCAGGGTGCGCAACTGGTCGACGCTGCTGCGCCGGCGCTGGCAGCAGAGCATGCCGGATGTGCACCAGCGGATCGTGTTCGTAGCGCGTATGCGCGAAAGCGACTATCTGAACCTGATCGCACTCGCCGACGTGATGCTCGACACCGTGCACTTCAACGGCATGAACACATCACTCGAGGCGTTCGCTGTCGGCACACCCGTCGTCACACTGCCCGCTGCATTCCAGCGTGGCCGGCACACCCAGGCGATGTACTGCAGGATGGGCCTCGGCGACTTGATCGCAGGCAATGCGCAAGCGTATGTCGACGAGGCCGTGCGGCTCGCGAACGACGCTGATTATCGGCGCGCCGTGAGCAGCAGGATCCTGGCAAACAACGCGGTGCTGTTCGAGGACGCCGGGGTCGTGCGGGAATTCGCACGATTCTTCCTCGCTGTCGCACGCAGGTGAATTCGGCGCATCGTGCACTATCTGTCGGCTTGCGTTGCTGAGCGTGGCAGCGACAGGCGAATCGTCACGCGCATGCGCCTGCGCCTCGGGTCTGTGCGCTGGCATGCACCTGTGGCGCGAAGCCGGACTCGAACACGCGAACGATGGATTGCGGCGTGAGCACCGTGACTTCTGCTGCCGCTGCGCCCGACGGAACGGGATCTTCGTAGCCGGAAAACGTCCATGGCCACAGTTTGCCGTTCCAGTTCAAGTGTGGTCGGCCGCGGTACTCGATGAATGTCCCCGGTGGCAGTTCGGCCGAGTGCGCCTGCCAGGTTTTCTTTCCACCGCCGCGAATCGCCCGCTGCGCATGGAGAACGCTGTCGATGTCGTCGGCGCCAACCTTGCTGTCTGCAGCGTCTGAATTGGTCTCGGTCCAGGCCGCGCGGAATTCGTTGTAGCGCTCGCGCCTGCATTCGGCGCACGGTCGATGGCCGGCCGCGAATGACGTCGCCTCATCGAGGAAGAACAACTCGCTGTAGCGGTGCGGTGCAAAGACTTGCCGCTTGCGTCCCCTGAAGGTCAACGTGCACGTGATCCAGCGCTTGAGGCGCCAGGGTACGACGATCCGCTTTTGGTCGTCGTGCAGGATGCCGCGATTGCCCATCCATGCGCCTCTGGCATCGACGGCATGGAGTTTCCCGTAAGGATCGACCCTATTCTGCAGCGGCATGTTGAGCGGTCGTCCGCGAGCGTTCTGCGTTCACCGTCATTCAGAATTCTGCCGTCAGCCTTGATGCATACCGGCAGGGTTCGGGGTGCTCGTCGATTGTAGTCCTTGTAGTCCATCGGTCAGATTCGGGCTGCGCGGGGAACCTCATCGGGCCAGAAGCATAGGGCGTACCAACGGCCTTTATCGGCCGATGGCCGGCCCGGAACAGCCGCAGCGACGCTTCGATTATCGCCCCC
Source organism: Rudaea sp. (assembly GCA_035693405.1). Taxonomy (GTDB): domain Bacteria; phylum Pseudomonadota; class Gammaproteobacteria; order Xanthomonadales; family Rhodanobacteraceae; genus Rudaea. The sequence goes on from DASSGP010000305.1 coordinate 3,555, forward strand.
CTCACCGACGTTGCGGGCAATCAGGACCGGGCCATCCTTCGTGCCCGGGCGCTACGTCAGGTTCCAACAAATCGCAGTGATTTGGCAGGTATCGATCCCAACTCGTTGACAAATCGATAACAATTGATCGCGATTTATGCGACCGGCTTTACAAAATTTTCTGCAGAAGTTGGTATGGTGCCAGCCGCGATCTGGGTGGGGCAGGGTGTTTTGCCCGGGTCGTGAAAACTAAAGCAAAAGAAAGATCTCTTCGCGATAAGGGCAAACCTCCAGCAATGGAGGGGCGCAAAGCCGCAGGTCTCGAATGGCATCGAGACGGCTGGGCTACCGAACGAGGGGACGGTCCAGGTCGACGCAAGTCGACCGGGGGATCTTTCCAAGCACCTGCTCTGCTCGGAGGATTCCTACAATGCAATCTCGTTTCATCAGTCGGCCATCGTGCCGGCGAGTCCCGTTCCTGTTGTGCTCGGCTGCGCTGCTGGCGCTGCCGTTCGCTGGCCATGCCGCCGTTCCAGCGCGTGGGCAGCCCGTGCAGATGAGCGGCACCGTTGCCGAGGTGGTCCTCGATGACTTGGCCAATCACGCCTCGCGGGTGGAATACCATCTCGAAGATGAACAGTCGCACCGGCATGCGACGCTGCGCTTCGACGGCGCGCCACCCGAAGGCCTGCGTACGGGAACCCGTTTGTCGGTGAGCGGTGTCGCCGACGGCGGCGGCTCGATCCTGCTCTCGGCCGGCTCGGCCAGCGTGCAGACGACGCAGTCGACGCCCCTGACGATGCAGACCGCAACGACGCAGTCCACGGCGTCGGCGACGGTCGTATCCGGCGTGCAGAACACGATCGTGATCATCGCCAATTTCACGAATGCTGCCGTGACGAGCACGCCGAGCCAGATCCAGAACATCATGTTCAGCGATCCGGCCGGCCATTCGATCGACGCGCTGTTCCGCGAGACCTCGTTCGGCAACGTCGGCTTCAGCGGCCAGGTTGCCGGCCCGTTCGTGATCAACGTCTCCACCGCAGCGGCCTGCGACCTTGCGGGCTGGGCGGACGCGGCGGACTCCGCGGCTACGGCCTCCGGCGTGAATGTTTCGTCGTATCCACGCCGGCTCTATATCATGCCAACGACGGAAATGAGTGTGTGCGGAATGCAGGGTGCCGGACAGGTTGGCGGCAGCCCGAGCCGGGCATGGGTTTTCGACTACACGGTCAACGACCTCTACGCGCATGAACTCGGCCACAACTTGAACATGGCCCATGCGTCAACGCTGGCCAACGTCTATGGCGACGCATCCGATGACATGGCCGGGAGCGGGTATCCACTGCGGCACTTCAACGCTCCGCACATGGAGCAGATGGGCTGGATGCCGGCCGGCAACATCCGCACGATCACGGCTTCCGGAACCTACACTGTTGCTGCGCTGGAATTGAGCCCCACACAGACGCCGGCGCCGCAGATCCTGAAGGTCCTGAAACCGGATACCGGCGATTACTACTATTTTTCCTATCGCGAACCGCTGGGCCTGGACAGCGGTCTGAGGACCGCGTACTGGAATCGTGTAAATGTCCACAAGTACACGGGCAACTACATCGCCTACGACACGTACTTGCTCGCGCTGTTGGACGACGCTAGCGTGTTCAGCGACGCGACGAACGGCATCACGGTCACCCAGGTATCGCATGCGAGCGACCGCGCGACGGTGCAGGTCCAGATTTCCGGGGGCGGTACGCCGACCTGTCAGCGGGCCACGCCGGTACTCGCACTGAGTCCGTCGAGTCAGAGTGGGACCGCGGGCAGCACACGGTCGTACACGGTGTCGCTGACGAACAACGACAACACCTATTGCAGCGCGAGCAGTTTCTCGCTTGCCAATGTGATTCCTTCGGGCTGGACGGGCACGCTGTCACCTTCGGCGCTGAGCCTGGCGCCGGGAGTGGCCGGGTCGGCGACACTTGCGCTGACTTCTTCAGCCACGGCCACGGCTGCGAGCTTTCCCGCGACGATCAACGTCTCCGATGCAGCGAGTTCCGCGCACACGGTCTCGGGCAGCGTCGCCTACGTCGTGCAGACGGCGACGTGCACGCGATCCGCGCCAGCCATCGCGTTCTCGCCAGCCAGCCAGAGCGGACCCGCAGGCACCAGCTTGAGCTACACCGTGTCGGTCACGAACAAGGACAGCAGCAGCTGCGCCGCGAGCACCCTCTCACTCGGCAAACTCGTTCCCTCCGGCTGGGCCGCCACGATCTCGCCGACGACGATGAGCTTGTCGCCGGGCGCGACGAGCGGCGCGACATTCGTCGTGACCTCGGCCGCAACCGCTGCAGCTTCGACGTACTCCATCCAGATGAGTACCACGGATGCGGCCACCACGACGCATAGTGCTTCGGGCAGCGGCAGCGATGTCGTGGTCGTACAGGCGGATACGCAGGCGCCTTCGGCTCCGACCGGCCTTGCCGCGTCAGTTTCCAAACGCACGAACCTCTCGCTGACATGGCAGGCTGCGACCGACAATGTCGGCGTGGCCGGCTACGAGGTATGGCGCAACGGCGCGCGCGTCGCAACGACCGCTGCCAGGAGTTACGCCGAGGTGCTGGCCGGCGGCACGTATAGCTACTACGTTGTTGCATACGATGCCGCGGGCAACCGATCAGGTCCGAGCAACTCGGTGAGCGTGACGATCAAGAGCCGGTAGCACCACACCGCAGTCGCGATGAACCCGCCCCGGCCTTGCGCCGGGGCGGGGTGGTCATCAGGCGTCCTGTGCGAATGCACCGGACGCCTGAAGGTGGGCCCAGGGGGAGGCCCACAGAGTGCACGAACGCTACAAGCAAGCGCTCGGTCTGTCGTTGTTGTAGTTGTCCAACTCCGTCGCCAGGTTGTTGGCCATGGTTGCATCTGCCTTGGTCAGCTTCGGAGTGTACGTGTCACCGTTGAAGGCGTACTTGACCAGCAGCGCGTTCGCCTGCGTGATCGCCAGCGCCGCCTTCGGGCAGATACCGGCGCCCGCCTTCACGTTCAACTCAGCCGCGATCAACTGCGCGACCATGTTGAAGATCGGATCGCTCGCCATCTTCTTGCCCGTCGTCATCGTTGACTTGTTGAGCAGGTTGACCACGTATTTGCATGGACCCGTCAGCCTGAACGAACCGACCTGGACTCCCGCTGGCGGAAGCGCCAGCGTTGCACCCAACGTATCGGCCTGCCTGCCACCGCTGCAAGAACTCCAGTTCTTCCAGAAGCCGATCGTCAGCGCGCGGCCACCCGGTGGCGGCGTGTTGTCGATGTGGAACTCCCTCACCTCGCCTGCTCCCGGCACGAAGTCGACACACAGGATGCTGTTGTCCACGTTCGGATTCGCCGGCACGCCATCCGGTGGCATGAAGGCATTCGGCACAATCGTACCGATGTTCGACAGCCAGCCCGGCATCACGATTTCGCAGAACTGATAGTGTTCGCCCGGCGTGAGGTCGGTAGTGAACGCGACTTGGAACAAGTCGGCCAGATTCGCGACTTCAGACTCGAGGATCGTGCCGACGTGCGTTGCATCCGCGCCCTGCCGCAGCTGGAACGTAAAGTTGTCGGTGGAGCTCAGATCCGGCACTCCCGACTTCGTCTTGAACAGAGTCGCATGCGCCCGCTTGGTGTTGTGGAACGTGCAGGACTTGGTTGTACCGGCATCCGTAAACACGTCGACGTGGAACTTGCACACCAGGAAGTCCACACCGTCATTCGGCGAAGCGGAATCCTCCGTCCATCCCGGCTTCAGCGTTTCGGTGACGGTGTAGTCACCATCGGACAGCAGGCAGTCACCACCTAGGGAATCCTGGAAGAGGACGAACCCAGCGCCTGCTCCGGCCGAAACCGGCTCGCAGGTTGTCGGACCAGACAGCGCGAAGTCCCACATATACTGTGGATCAGACGCGTCGAGCACTGGGGCGGTGATCTTCTGCACGTTGACCCTTACGTCTGCGCCCGTCAACTCGTTCACGAAATTGGCCGAACCCGAGCAGCGGCCGACCATGCTTCCGTTCTGGGGTGTCAGGTCAACCTGTGTTGAACTGAAGGTCGGTGCCAGCAGCGAATCCGTCGGAGGATCCGCGCAGGTGCCGCCTACACAAGCTTCAGATCCGGTCTCCGTCACCGTGAAGACGTCAGGCGTCAGACCAGGCAGATCGTGAGACAGCGTGCACCCGCCAACATCGCAGGGCGTACTGCTGTCGAACGTCAGCGTGAACGTGTCGGAAAAGCCCCCCGCACCGGTGACGCTGAAATGCACCTTGAGGAGATCGCCCGACCCGTTGAGGACGTCGGTGAAGTATGTCGGCGGGACCGTCTTGTTGACGGTGAGCTTGACCGTCGCGGTCGAACTCGTCGTGATACTCGCTGGCGCATCCAGAGACTGACTGGCACTCGCCAAGTGTGCAGTATCCGATAGCACACCGGACGTGACCAACAATCCGGTCACGTAGATCGTCTTGCTGAACGTGATCGAACCGCTGGAAGTCTGTGCTGAAGAAAGCCAATCCACCGGGCCGGTCGTCGCGGCGCCCGCATAGCCGTTCTGGAAGCTGCCGGACGAGGGCGGCGTCGCGACCGAGAACGTCAGCCCGTTGCCGGTGATCGATTCGGAGTCGCTGATGACCGCGCTGCCGTTGGAGATCGTGCCCTGGGAAATCACTGTCTGGGCCGTTGCGGTCGTGGTCCCGGGGATCGCTACATGCGTGATGGGATCCATGTACGTTCCCGTTGCGACGTCGTTGAGGGAATCGCCGATATTGCCATCGGCAGCCGGCAGCAGCGCCGTGTGAGTCAGCACGAGGACGGTGCTGTTTGCGGGCAGGTCAGTCAGTCCCGACACTGCGGTATCGAGCGCCGTGGTCTGCGTCGTGCCCTGGTAGATGACGTCAGTTACAGTGACCTGCACCGTGCGCGCCGCTGGATTGGTCGCATACACGTGCGTGGTGACGGTAATCCCGCTGGGCGTAGCCGCGGACTTGGTCCAGGTGACCGAGATCGTCGCTGGCAGCGAGGTCGGTGCATCCGCCGCGCACACATCGCCAAAGTCCACGTTTGCCGGCGTACCATTCTTCGTCAGTTCCCACGTTACGCTTGCGTTTTCCACAGCCGACATATCCTTGTTCAGGGACTGTGCCAAGATTTCCTTCACGGGTATCGACACTTCCTTGGAGCCGATTCCTGCCGTGCTGAAGGACTGGTTCAGCAGGTCTGCGTGCAGAGACGAGCCAGGCCACAGGTGTGACCCGACCGCGAGGCGTCCGTACCAGTCATAGACACAGGTCGTGTTCTTCAACTGCGTCACCGTCCAGATCCGGTAAAGCGTCTTGTCGATGCCGCCGACGCCAGGCGTCAGCGTCTGCTGACCGCCGTCGCTGGCCGCCGTGCAACTGGCGCTCGACAGCGAGGTGTTCAGCACTGGCGCCGAGATTATGTCGTAGCCCGGACGTCCGACGTTCATATTGTCGAGCGCGTTGGCGAACGCGTAGGTCTGCGTGGCCGGAGCGGAATTGCCCGCCTTGGCCGTTGTCCGGTACGGCACGAGGTCGAGCTCATTCCAGCCACTGCCGAGGTTGCCGGTTGTATACGCGCTATCACTGCAGATGAAGTTGAAGCTGGCCAGCGGTGTGTTCGTGTTGTTGACGAACTTGCATCCTTCCAGCTTGAATGACACGCTGTCCGGATCCGCCGTCGCAAATGCCGCATTGCCGCCGAAGGCGAGGAACGTGGCCAGTAAGAGTAGTCTCCAATAGCGATGTCCGGCTCGAGCCGGACGATGTGTCGTTTCCATTTGGTTTCCTCCTGTAATGGTGATGCATGGCGACGGCTTCCATTCCGCCAGCATCGGTTGCGGCCGAGAAATGCGCAGCGTGCACAAACCCCTGCCCCTGCAGGCGTGACCGCCTGTGGCATTCCGAATTGCAACGTCAGGCTACGTCGCGGCGTTCGGCTTTTCTATCCGCCGAGTGGAGGACTGGAGATGTCGCGTCGATGACAGAATTTGCCGCGATTTCCGCTGTCCTGATTGCCATCGATCGCGCGCGGCCACCGCGCGCAAGAGTTCGCTAGCACGCGTGTTGCTGAACGGTTCGCATGAAAAATGCATGTTGATCGTGGCAGTGGACAGAGTATAATTTTTCACTCGAGCACCGCGGCGAGTCCGATTGACCGTGTGACTTGCGGAGTCGAACAAGCCGGCGCCTCGGTGTCGTGCGGCAATGGTTCTGATCGCGCACATGGGCATGGCCACGTCAACCGAAGAAGTTCCTGAGCGATAGGGCTTTCGGAAATTGGCGAAGGAATGAAGTCGGCCGGTTGCGTGGCGCGAGCGTCAACCCAGGGTGCGCGCTGGGTCAGGGGGCACGTACATGCAGAACATTCTGCTAGTGGCCGTGGTTGCCGATGAACGCTTCCTCAAGGATCTCGGCTGCGAGGTCTTGCGCCAGAACGACATGCGCCTGCTCGCAGAGTTGCGCGATACGCGGCGCATGCTGCGTACCCTCGAAAATCTGCGCCCGGATGTCCTGCTGCTGGACGAGGTGCTGACCGACGCGGTCGACGGCCGCCGCAATTCGGTGATCGGAGAAATCCATCGCGCCAGCCCCGTGACGAGGACGTTGCTGGTGAACGACGGCCGCGACGAAGGCTGCGGCGCGCGCGCGTTGCAGCGCGGCGCGCGCGGATGCGTCAGCACCAATGCACCGGCCGCGGAATTGCTGCGGGCCATTCGTGCGGTGAGCCGGGGCGAGGTATGGGTCGGCCGCAAGGAGATGGCCTCGGTCCTGGATGTTCTGCTGACGCGGCTCGACCGACGCGCCAAAGAAGGTTCCAGCAAATTTGCGAATCTATTGAGCGAACGCGAGTTGCAGATCGCCGATGCGGTCAAGCTTGGGCTGACAAACAAGGAGATCGGCCGCAAGTTGCGCATCAGCCCAACTACGGTCAAGACGCACCTCGAGAACATTTTCCACAAGCTGCACGTCACCCACCGCGTGCAACTGGCGATCCTGGCCGGTTCGCCGACTATCCGGACTTCAAACCGTCGCGATCCAGGGCCTGAACGCGCCCGCTAGCACGGCCAGCGACTGGTCGAGAACAGGTAGTTTGATCCAGACAAAAACTATTTGGTCGCGAGGTGCCGGAACAGATCAGTTGCGCGGCTGGAATGCGTTGTCGAATACCTCGTCGGCGACGTGGCGGCCAAGCTCGATGCCTTCGCTCTTGTCGAACGACCAGTGAATGCCGAGATAGATGCGGCTCTGACCGTTTTCCTCCTCGGCCTGCGAGAAGCTCTGGAATGAGCGCGGCACGAGCGGACGCACGTTGCCATCATGGTCGCGCGTGACGCCGTCGAGTTCGTCAGACACGAACGTGAACGCGATGTCGTCGCGGCCGTAGAACCGCCGCAGCGTTTCGAACAGTGCGCCGCCGAAAGTTGCGTGACCTGACGGGTAGGCAGGAAAAGGCGGGGTAAAGTTCGGTCCCGTCAGGTTGCTGGCCGGCGCGCCGAGCGGCGTAAAGGTCAGATCGCCCGTGGTCAGCGCATTGAAGTCGCCAAAACCGGTGGGGCCGGTGCCCGGATCCGATTCGCGGATCGCCGTGACCGGACGCCAGAAGTTGTAGTAGTACTTCGATTCCCACGCGGCGACGCCGGCGTCGGCCATCGCCGTGTTGACGAGCGCCAGCAGACGCGCGAGATCGATCGTGTCGGTATGCAACTGTGCGGCGATGTGCATCGCGATCTGGTTGTACAGGCGCGGCGGCGCGCACAGGCTCGGCGTGCCGTCGTAGGCCCAGTACGTGCCGATCTGCGTCTGCTCGGCGCTGCGTATCGTCGACGTGACGATGCCATCGCCGCCGTAAGCCTTCGCTTCGTTGTAAGCCACCGCGTACTCGACGCTATCGAGCGCCGGCGGTGGCGGGATTCGGAACTGGCTGGCCGAGGTCAGCACGAACGGTTTGACTTCTGCCCAGCGCGCACCCATGGCGATCGGCTGATGGCCGATCGGATCCTGGCGCCAGTTGCCTGGGCCGTTGCCGGTGAAGAAGTTCACGCCGAGGCGCGGCTCGGCCACATCGGATCCGTCGTCCGCGCGCAGCGCCAGGATTGCCGCGGCCGCGCGGTGCCCAAGTTCAATGCCGGCTTCGCGCGGAAGGCGTTGGCGGACCGCGCCAAGTTCATCGGCAAGGTGCTGATCGAACGTCGCCGACTGTGAAGGAAACAGAGCAACGAGCGTGTCGCGCGCCGCTTGGGCCATGGCTGCTTCCATCGACGCGCGAGGCAGCGGTGTCACCCCGGCATAACTCCGGTAGCGTGGCACCACGGCGTTGACCGCCTCGAACATCGCGATATGCACGATGGCCATGGCGCGGCTCGCGCGCGCCGGTCCCAGCTGCTCGCCGAACACGCGCTGTTCGCCCGAC
>DASSGP010000306.1:0-5971 GCA_035693405.1 Rudaea sp.
CTGGCGCAAGGGCGGCTATCTGGACAAGGCGCCGAAGGATCCGTGGGGCCGTCCGTATCTCTACCTGCATCCTGGCAGCCACGGCGACATCGACGTGTTCAGCTACGGCGCCGACGGCAAGCCCGGCGGCGACGGCGAAGACGCGGACGTCGGCAATTGGGAATAGAGCAGGGGCTAGGGAACAGGGACTAGGGACCAGCAAAGAATGGCGCGTAGACGCTCCTCGATCTGGGCTGCGGACAACACCGCCGCTCTTGATCCTCCCTGGTCCCTGGTCCCTGGCCCCTGGTCCCTGCTCTCCACCGGCTTCAGCCTGATCGAAATCCTCGTGGTGACGGTCATCCTCGCCGTTGTCGCAGCCACCGTGACCTTGGCTGTTGCGGGCGCGGGAGGCGAACGCCAGCTTGCGCGCGACGCCGATCGCGTCGCCGCGCTGGTCGGTTACGCGTGCGAGCAGGCGGAGCTGAGCGGTCGGGACATTGGCGTAAGTCTGAATCGCGCTGGATACCGCTTCAGCCGTAGCGAGCACGCCGACTGGCAGTTGCTGCGCGAGGGCGAGTTGCGGCCGCGCAAGTGGGGGGCAAACCCGCTCGTCACGCTGACGCGCGACGGCAACCGCGTCGGCGTCGGTGACGAATTCCCCGACAAGCCGCAGCTTGCCTGCTTTTCCTCCGGCGAACTGACCGCGTTCCGCCTGGAGCTCTCATTGCCCGACGCCGCGGCGCTTTACCGCGTCGAGGCCACGCAGAATGGCGAAGTCGTCACCAGCAGCGTCGACGGCCGTGGTCGCTAACCGGCGTCGGACGCGCCGACGCGCGCGCGGATTCACCCTGCTCGAAGTCCTGATTGGCCTGGTCGTGCTGAGCCTTGCGCTGCTCGCGCTGACACGCACGGCCGCGCTGCAGGTCGACAACCTTGGACAACTGCGCGACCGCACGATGGCTGGCTGGCTGGCGCAGGATCTGCTTGCCGAGACGCGCATAGGCAATCCATTTCCGCCGGTGGGCAAGAGCAACGGCACGCGACGATTCGGTCCGGCCGACTGGCGCTGGGAAGTGAATGTGCAGCCGACCCAGGTCGCGACAATCCGGCGCATCGACGTGCGCATATTCGCTGACGACGACCGCGAGACGCCGCTCGCGCAACTGAGCGGCCTGACCGGCCAGGACCTGTTGCCATGAGCCCGCAAACGGTGCGTGCAGGCGGTCGGGCAAAGATTGGGCAGCCGGGCTTCAGCCTGATCGAACTGCTCGTCGCGCTGGCAGTTTTCGCGACGATGGCGGCGCTCGCCTATGGCGGCCTGGACTCGGTCGCGCGCACGCGTGCGGAATTGGGCCGACAGCAGGACGCGTTCCGCGACCTGATGCGCGGCGTCGGGCTCATCGAGCGTGATCTGCGCCAGGCGATTTCGCGGCCCGTGCGCGGCAATTATGGTGAACCGTTGCCGGCGTTGATCGGCAGCAGCGCGCACATCGAATTCACCCGAACCGGTTTCGCCAATCCCCTGGCCGAGCCACGCTCGAATCTCGAGCGCGTGCTCTACGAATTGGACGACGCTGCACTCAAGCGCGGCATCTATCCGGTGCTCGATCGCGCACCGGCGACCGCGCCGACGCTCGCCACGCTGCGCAGCAACGTCGACTCGTTTCGCCTGCGCTATCTCGACGCGAGCAACCGCTGGAGCGACACGTGGCCGCCGCTTCGGGAAGCAGCGGCAGGCGCGCCGGATCTGTTGACGCAGCTTCCGCGCGCGGTCGAGTTCCGCATCGGTACAAGCGATTACGGAGAAGTTGCCGGAGTCGTCGAGCTGGTCTCCAGTTGGCCAAGCCAGGCGGTGCCATGAACCGCACACTGCACTGCGCTCGGCGGCAGCGCGGCGTTGCGCTGATCGTCGCCCTGCTCGTCGTTGCTCTCGCCACGGTGCTTATTGCGAGCCTGCTCGATCGCGGCGAACTCGGACTTGCAAGAACGCGCAATCAATTGCTCGAATCACAGGCCGAGGCGTACGCACAGGGCCTCGAGGCATACGCGGCGCGCGTCCTGCAGCAGGATTGGGCGCTGAACGGCGGCGGCGCCGATTCGAATGCCAGCATGTGGGCCGTGCCACTGCCGCCGACGCCGGTCCCGGCCGGCCTGATCGCCGCGACCATGCGCGACCGCAACGGCTGCTTCAATCTGAACAATCTCGTCGATGCGGGCGGTTCGCCGAACCCGCCATGGCTGGAAAAATTCCGCCGGCTGCTGACCGTGCTGCGGCTTGATCCAAACCTGGCCGATGCCGTCGGCGCATGGCTGGATTCCAGGCCCGGAAACGACGATCCGTACTATCTGGCACAGCCGGTCGCCTATCGCGCGGCCAAGCGGGAATTTATACATGTATCCGAATTGCGACTGGTCAAGGGCATCGGCGGCGACGTCTACGCGGCCCTGGCGCCGCATGTATGCGCGTTGCCGCGCGGCACGCGGATCAACGTCAATACGGCCAGCGTGCCGGTACTGATGACCCTGAGCGGCGTCACGACCGAACAGCTCGCGCAGCGCGTGTGGCAGGAAGGGCATGCGAACTATCCGGACCTTGCCGCGCTGCAAGCGATCGTGCCCGGCATCCAGGCCGAGAGCCTCTACTACGGCGTCAGCAGCAACTATTTCCAGGCGCGCGGCGACATCACGCTCGACGGCCAGCCGTTCACGTTCTACAGCCTGATCGAGCGTCGCCTCGGCAGCGGCGTCGACGGCGGCATTCGCGTGATTGCGCGGGGACGCGGCAGCGATGAGTGAAAACCATGACACCGCGGAAAGTGTCATTTCGCCACCGCCATGGTGTGCCGACCCGGCGTCGCAGCCTGCGGGTCCGATTGGATGCGCTGTTACAATGCCGCCGATGCGTACGCTGCCTTAAGACATGTCCGACCGACTGCTGATCCGTCTTCAGGCCGATGGCCAGCTGACCTGGCTCGCCCAGGACACGCAAGGGCGCCCGCTATCCGGCGCGAACGCCGGCACGCCGGCGCCGGCGACGATCGCCAGCGCGCGCCGCGTGATCGTGCTGGTGCCATCCGAGCAGGTCGTCCTGCTGGAAACCGATGCCGTTTCCGCGCGCCGCGGCCAACTCGCAAAGGCCGTGCCGTTCGCGCTCGAGGACCAGCTGGCCAGTCCGGTCGAAGAGCTGCATTTCGCCCTGCCCGAACGGGTGGCTGGCGCGCGGCTTGGCGTTGCCGTCATCGCGCGGGAAACCTTGCGCGGCTGGATCCAGATGCTGGAGCATCAAGGCATCCGCGCCGATGCCGTAGTGCCCGATGTCTTGGCCTTGCCGCAGCCGAGCGACGGTGCGGCGGCAGTGCTTATCGAGCCGAAGCGCGCGTTGTTACGCTGGGGTCCCGCCCACGCGTGCGTCTGCGAGACCGCCGCGCTTGGGCAGTGGCTCGCCGTGATCGCGCCGGCAACCGTGCAGGTGCACGACTTCCGTCAGGCGCCTCGGTTGGAACTGCCGGTTGAAGTCGCCCGCTATCAAGAACGCCAGTCCGATCCACTGGCATTGCTCGCCGCCGCGATCACGCAGGAACCTGCGATCAATCTGCTGCAGGGCGAATTCGCGCCGAACCATCGGCATATGCCGGCGCAAAAATTGTGGCGAAGAGCCGCGCTGCTTGCCGCCGCCGGCGTGGTACTGGCGCTGGCCTATGCCGGCGGCGACTATCTGCGGTTGAAGCGCGAAGCGGATCGGCTCGAACTGGCGCAACACGAGGCGTTGCGCGCGAGCCTGCCCGAGTTTGCGGACGTCGCCGGCGACCCGCGCCAGTTGATGCAGAGTGCCTTGACGCGGATGCGCGGCGAGGGCGCGACCGGTGGTCTTTTGCCACTGCTCGGCAGGATCGGACCGGTGCTCGCGGCTACGACGCGTGTCTCGCTCAAGAGCATGGAATACCGCAATGCGACGCTCGAATTGGGCCTGCGCGCGCCGGACGTTCCGACACTGGATCTGGTGCGCGAGCAACTGGCAAACCTCGGCGGACTGAAGGCCGAAGTCACGGCCGCCGCGACGAGCGAAAAGGGCGTCGACGGCCGCCTGCGCATCAGTGGAGGCAAGCCGTGATTGCCGAATGGTGGCAGAAGCAGTCCGAACGCGACCGCCGCGTGCTGGCCGCCGGCGCCACGGTTGTCGCGCTGCTGCTCGCGTGGGCCTTCGTCTGGTACCCGTTGGCGCGCGCGCGCGCGCAGCTCGAATCACGCGTGGAACACGAACGCGCGGACTTGGCATGGATGCGCCAGAGCGGCGGAGAATTGCAGGCATTGCGTGCCAAGGGGGCTCGAGGACAGGTCGATCGCCAGGGCAAGTCGCTGTTCGCGCTCGCCGACGTGACTGCGCGCGGCGCCGGACTCGGCACGGCGCTCAAGCGCGTCGAGCCGACCGGCCCCAGGAGCGTGCGCGCAAGTTTCGAAGGGGCGAATTTCGATGCGCTGATCGGCTGGGTCGACGCACTCGCGCGCGACTATGCAGTGCAGACCACCGACTTCTCCGCCGATCGCGTCGAGGGGATTGGCCTGGTCAACGCGCGCGTCGTGCTGGAAGAGCCGTGACCGCGCGATGAAGTTGCTGCGCAGGGTTCTGCTGTTGTTGATCGTGCTGGCAGCCGTTGCCGGTCTTGCTGCATGGACCTGCCCGGCGGACTTGGCTTACCGCTATTTTGGCGGCCGTCTGGCGCCCCTCGCACTGCGTGATCTCAGCGGAACGATCTGGCAAGGGCGCGCTACCACTGTAGAGCTGTTCCGGCAAAACCTCGGCGCGCTGGAATGGCGCCTGCAGCCGGCGCCATTGCTGCACGGCGAGGCGATCGCGCAACTGACGCTGACCGGCGACGGGATCACGGCGACCGGATTGGTCGATCGCGGCGCGGACGGCGAGGTTTCGTTCCGCGATGTCGTCGCGCACTTACCGGCGCGGATCGCCGCGCCGGTATTGGCGATTCCGGCACTCGACCTGCTCGGCACGATCGAGATCGACGTGGCTCAGGCGCGTTTGCGCGGCGTCTGGCTCGAGGAGGCCAGCGGCGCCGCCTACTGGCGCGACGCCGCAGTTGCCGGCGCGGCGCAGGCGCGCCTGAGCGATCTGCAGCTGACATTCGCATCGGCTGCCGGCGGCACGATCTCCGGAGTAGTTCACGATCTCGGCGGTCCGTTGCAGGCCGACGGAACGTTCTCCGCGAGCCTTGCGCGATACGATGCGCAGGTCAGGCTCGCCGCGCGCGGCGATGATCCGCGCGTGACAGAGGCCCTACAATTCGTCGGGCAACCGCAGTCCGACGGCTCGCGCCAACTCGTGATCGAGGGCCGCCAGCTGGGCCTGTTCTAGCGCGGGCCGGCGCTCCGGCGGCGGATGTGTTCCAGGCAAGTTCAAAGCAAATTATACAATGCTGACTGATATATTTCTGGACAATGCGCTAGCTATCGCCCGCCAGGCAGCCGAAGCAGCCGCGGCCGTCATTGCCCGCCATTACCGGACGGTGCTGAGCGTCGAAACGAAAGCCGACCAGACGCCGGTCACCGTGGCTGACCGCGAGGCCGAAGCCGTCATCAAGCAGGTCCTGCGTCGCGCATTTCCGGACCATGCGTTCTACGGCGAGGAAGAAGGCCGCGAAGGCGAGGGCGACTTCCTCTGGCTGATCGACCCGATCGACGGCACGCGCAGTTTCGTGCGCGGCTATCCGATGTTCTCGACGCAGATCGCATTGATGCATCGCAATGAGCTGGTGCTCGGCGTCTCCAGCGCGGCACAGTTCGGTGAAGTTGCCTGGGCGCGGCGCGGCGCTGGCGCCTTCCTCAACGGCGAACGCATACGAGCCGCCGGCGCAGCCGAATTCGGGCAAGCCACGGCTATTTCGATCGGCAACGTGAAGACCCTGTCCCGCGGCGCCGGCTGGAATGCGCTGGCACGCCTGATCCAGCGCTGCGGCCGCACGCGCGGCTATGGCGA
>DASSGP010000307.1:0-6427 GCA_035693405.1 Rudaea sp.
ATTGGGTCGGTGTTATTGAGGTCACTGTCGCCGCTCAAACCACACGAATTGTCGCTGGCCAGGCTGTGTCCCAGGGAGTTCAGCGGCGCGGTGAAGCAAGTGAGCCCGCCACCCGCAGCGCTAGCCAGAATGCTGTTCTTGACAGTGATACTGCCGGGGGGACTTCCGTATTCAGCCAGTGCATTACCGCGCCCGCCAAACGAGTCCGGGGCGTCGGCCACGTTCTCAGCGACAGTGCTGTTAATCAGGCTGAGGGTGGCATGCGCGCCGAACGAAGCGTTGAAGATGCCGCCGCCGCCATAACCGGTACTCCCGGTGTTGCCGCTTACGGTGCTGTTCTCGATGATCAGGTTGGCATTCAAGTTGACCACGCCGCTGCCGACCGTGTTGCCGCTGATGGTACTGGCGGTCACCGTCATCATCCCGCCATCGTTGAAGATCCCGCCTCCTGCTACCGGCCACCAATACACGCCGGGCGCCGTGTTGCCGCTCACCGTGCTGTTGTTGACCGTCATCGTCCCGTCGTTGAAGATGCCCCCGCCAAGACCATCTGTGTCAGAGAACGCTCCGCCGTTTCCGGCGTTTCCGACCACCAGGCTTCCTTCAACTGCCATCGTGCCTCCGTTGTAGATGCCGCCGCCAGCGGCAGCTGTGCTGGACGCAACCGTGCTGTTGGACAGGACCATCGTGCCTGTATTGGATATGCCACCTCCGATCTTGCCCCCGGGGCCGGGATTGCCATTGCGAACGGTGACGCCATCCAGCATGGCCACCGCACCGGGAAGAACGTCGAACACTCTGTCGATGGCGCCCCCATCGATAAACGTCAACGCTGCACCGGCACCGGTGATGGTAAGGTCGCCAGTGATGTCGAGGTCACCTGTCACCGCTGCGTTCTCGCCCCTTCCAGCAATTGCCAAGGTATAAGTTCCTGGCGGAAGGTTGATCGCATGGGCGCCGGCAAGTGCGTTGGCCTCCATGACGGCAGCACGTAACGTGCAGTTGCCGAACGCATCTGCGCAATTGCCGTCACCCGGACTGATGTCCACCGTATCGGCCGAGTTGTTGACGTTGAAAATCGCGGCATTCGCCCGTTGCATGGCGAACGGAGACGAAAATAGCGCACTTGCGAGCAGCACAAACGTGGCAAGGTGCCGTGCTCTATGATTAAAAATCCTTGTTGACATTGTCGTCTCCCAAATAGGTAAACCATCCATCCTGAGTTCGCAAATTCAGCCAGAACCCAGCACTAATGAGGTTGGTCCGTCGCTTAAGAATGCGGGCTGTTTCCCGCGTATTGAAAGAAAGGCAGGCTTGCACGAAGTGATGCCGCCGAGAGGGCGTGTCCGGCGCGAATTCGCATAGCGGTCAGCGCAACCTGCCGATGCGGAGCCCAAGACGCCACCGTCGTTGGTGGCTGGGTTGCGCCACGTGGAATGAACACGTGCATTCGATTCCGTGGCATTTTCTCCCCCCTGTCGAGAGTACGCCGGAACAAATCGCGAGGTATTTCGGGAAGGACTCTACTCTTGTGTCTCCACCCATGCTGTCAGCCTAATGTCAGCACGGCGATCGAGCATGGTTCCGGAAATGTCGACCACGCTACAACCTATGGTGCGCCGAGGGCGTCGGTTGTCGCACTTGCTCACTTCCGCAAAGCCGACGCTCATGCTGCAACTTCGTCTTTCGGCAATTTCGTTGGCGACGATGTGGACCTGATCTTCATCGAGTGGACGCCTCGCAGTCGATAGAGCAATTCGCCGCGCCGATGAGTAGGAAATTTCCTACTCGCGTTCGCTTACCGCACCGGTCCTTGCGTGAGTAGCCCGGTTTCCCCGACACTGAACACTTGGCGCGGCGACCTGGGGGGACGGGAGCACCGGTGTCGTCGGCGAAGTGTCGGCAGACAATTCAATCGTAGGATCGACATATTTCGATCATGTCGGCGGTCTGCTAACTCCGTTGGCCAACGGCAACTATGTCTTCGCCAGTCCGAACTGGAGCAGCGAAACTGCCGGCGACATTGGCGCTGCCATCTGGGTGAGCGGGACGCACGCGGGTTCGGGATATGTATCGCCGGCGAATTCCCTTACGGGAAGACTCGTCGGCGACATGGTCGGCATAGACGGCTTCGCCGCGTTTAGCGACGGCGCCTTCGCCGTGCTGGGCAGCAACTGGCAGTCTCCGCCAGACTGCAGCGGAGCGGTGACTGTCGCCACCGGAAACTTCCGCCTCACAGGCGTGCCGCGGGCGTCCAACAGCGTTTTCTGCGGCATTACGTCTTCGACCGTCCGCAAGGCCGTCGCTTACGACGCGGGACGCAGAAGAGTCGCGGTTGGTCGACCCGGTTCCAATGCCGTGAGCCTGCTGACCGTAGACGGCCTGTTCGCCAACGATTTCGAGTAAGACGATCGGCGAATGCTTGCGTAGAGAGTGACCGAACGAACAATCGGACTAGAAGTCGACTTCGTTGAAGCCCAATATCTCTCCCCTACCGGACGTCGCGGGAGTCGGAGGGTCGTGAGCTGCCTCTCGATGAGCGCGAACGTTTCGTGCGACCCCTGTCGGCTGCGGGACTTGCCGCCGATAAGCGGACATCGCGAACCGTTCCCGGCGACAGTGTTTCCTTAACGCGCCGATCCTTGCGCGAGCGGCCTGATTTCCCCGACACTGCACCGTTGCCGGGCCACCGGCATACAGGGGCAAGAGGATGGGTCACGGCCTGTTCGCCGAACTGAAGCGCCGCAACGTGTTCAAGGCAGGCGTTGCCTACCTTGCGCTCGGATGGATCGTCACGCAGGTCAGCTCGACCGTCGCGCCGCTGCTGCACCTGCCCGACTGGATCGGCTCGGTGGTTCTCTGGATCGGCGTACTCGCCTTTCCGTTCGTGATCATGTTCTCGTGGATCTACGAGATCACGCCGGAGGGCCTGAAGCGCGAGAGCGAGGTCGATCGTTCGGCCTCGATCACGCACGTCACCAGTCGACGGCTGGACTACATCATCATCGGTCTGCTCGTGCTGGCGATCGGGTTTTCCGTGTTCACCTACTTCGCGCCGCACCGGAGCGGGGCCGCCGCGCCGAGCGAAGCGGGTGCGCCGACAGCCGTATCCAACGGACCATCGGCTGCGCCGACTGCGACGCCGGCAGGTTCAGCAACGAGCGACAACTCGATCGCGGTGCTGCCATTCGTCGACATGAGCCAGGCGAAAGACCAGGAGTACTTCTCCGACGGTATCTCCGAGGAACTGCTGAACCTGTTGGCGAAGATTCCGCAGCTGCACGTCGCCGCGCGCACTTCGTCGTTCTCGTTCAAGGGCAAGGAGGTGCCGATCCCGGAAATCGCCAAGACGCTGCTGGTGGCGAACGTATTGGAAGGCTCGGTGCGCAAGTCCGGCGATCATGTGCGGATCACCACGCAGCTGATCAGGGCCGCCGACGGCTATCACCTCTGGTCGGAAACCTATGACCGCAAGCTGGACGATATCTTCACGATCCAGGACGATATCTCGGCGAAGGTCGTCGAACAGCTCAAGGTGACACTGCTCGGCGCAACTCCGAAAGCGCGCACCACCGATCCGCGCGCGTATGCGCTGTACCTGCAGGCGCGTGAGCTCGGTCACCAGCAAAAAACCGAAGCGTTCAAGCAATCCGATACGCTATACCAGCAGGCGCTGGCAATCGATCCACGCTACGCCCCGGCGTTGGCGGGCTTGGCCGAGAACTTCACTCACGAGACGCAGCTCGGCATGCTTCCTCAACAGGAGGGATTCGCCCGCGCGCGCGAAACAGCAGAGAAGGCTCTGGCAACCGACCCTGACTACGCACCGGCGCACGCTGGACTCGGCTGGATCGCGCTGTTCGGCGAGAATGACTTTGCCGGCGCGGCACAGCACCTCGAGCGCGCGTTGGCGCTGGCTCCCGGCAACGTCGATGTGCTCCGCACCGCCGCCGTGCTCCTCTCGATCCTCGGCCGCCTCGACGAATCGCTGCCGATCTCCGAGGCCATCGTGCGCCACGATCCGGTGAACAGCTCGGCGTTCTACAACATGAGCCTCAGTCAACGCTATGCCGGACAGTGGGACGCCGCGATTGCCTCGGCGCGGACCGCGCTTAGCCTGAGCCCCGGTCGGGGTCAGGCGCACATGCAGCTGGCCATGACATTGCTGCTCAAGGGCGACCCGGCCGGCGCGCGCGTCGAGATGGAACAGGAGACGAGTGAGGTATGGAGCGCGATCGGCATGCCGATGGTCTACTGTGCGCTCGGCCGCAAGGCCGACGCCGACGAGGCGTTCGCCGGTCTCATCGCGAAGTATGAGAAAGACGCCCCCTTCAACATCGCACATGGCTACGCGTTCTGCGGCAATGCCGACAAGGCGTTCGAGTGGCTCGACAAGGCGTTCGTCGACAAGGACCCCGGCCTGGCCGAAATCGTGGCGGAGAACCTGTTCGCCAAGATCCATTCCGACCCGCGCTGGCTGCCGTTCCTGCGCAAGATCGGCATGGCACCGGAGCAACTCGCGAAGATCGAGTTCAAGGTGACGCTGCCGAAGGAGTGGCAGGCAGAAGCGACGAGCGAGACCGCCGCGAAGTCGGCCGTGACCGAGCACTGACGATCCAGCGCAAGCTTCCCGAAAGCCGACACTGATCGAGGTTCGCGATGGGTCGGAAGCGGAAGCCGCAACATGTCCGCTAACGGCTGCGGTCGTGAGCAGCCCTTCACGTGATGTCTGCTTGTGGCTGCGTACGGCACGGCACGCGCGGCTGCTCCATGTTCATTTGTCGCCGGCAGGAGCGGCGCTGCGGTCCGCGAGAATGGCCTGCCAGTTGATGATCGCGTTCCAGACCATGCGATGGTCGCCGCGATTCAGGTCGCGATACAGCGGATTGAAATTGAACGCGACGACGTGGCCGCGACCGACCGGCGTGTCGAGGATCGCCGGGCGGCCGGTCAGATTGCTTTCGCCCCAGGCCTGGCCGCTGACGACGAACGGCTCGCCGTCGGGTCCGCCCCACTGCAGCACGACGCTGCGCGGATCCGATGGGCCGTCGAGGCAACTCGTGCAATAAGCCATGCGCAACCAGCGCCGCGGCGTGGAATACAACGCGAAGTTGCCGCGAAATACGTAGCTGGTCTTCGGATAGCCGTAGGCGATCGGATGATCCGCGCGCGCGAAAGTCACTCGTACCTCGGTGCCCGGCGTTCGCGTCACCGATTCGCGCGATGCCGCCGCGGCCTCGGCGCCGCCGCCACCGGAACTGCGCGGCACGCCGCCGGAGTCTCGACGCACGCCGCGCACGATGCCACCTTCGATCGGCAGCATGCTGCCGTTGCCGAGCGTCACCATCAAGCCGCCCTGCTCGATGAATTCCTGGAGGTGATTGAGTCCGGCCCAGCCGATGCCGCCGGTGATGTCGTCCGATTCGGCCGGCGTGCCGAGACTCGGCGTTTTCGCCGTCTTCTTGAACGGCATCGGTCCCCACACCTTCGGAATGCCCTGGATCTGTTCGGCCAGTTCGAGATCGACGTGTCCGTACAGCAATACATCGACCTTGCCGCGCAAGTTGCCGGCGCGAATGTCCTCGTCGCGAACGTACGTGTACGGAATCTTGCGCTGGTCGAGCGAATAACGAATCCACCCGATCGAATCGGTGTCGGCCCACGGCACCCAGACGCCGAGGCGCGGCGCATCGGCGCCATGCTGTTTCACGTCCGGAATCTTCGCGGCGCTCTGGAAGTCGATTCCAAGCCGGGTCGCAATGTCGCGCAGCGCGTCGGGCAAGCCGGCTTGCGCCGGCAGGATCCAAGAGCCTTCTGGATACGTGACGTCGCCAAGCACGAATGATTGCTCGGCGATATTCACCTTGAACCGCGCCAGGCGATAGCGCGCTTCGAGCAACCCTTCCTGTCCGGATTCCTTCAGGACGAACACTGGGCCGCTGCCGGCCACTTCACCGTGCGGCGCGGGCGCGCCTTTCAGCAGCGACATCGGCGCATTGCGGATGGCGGCATCGCCCGTGGGCACAGCCTGCAGATGAAAATAGGCGGGAAACTCCCACGACAGGTCATCGTAGGGTTCGCCGGCATCCTTCGGATAATTCTGCGCGGTCAGAAGATCGACGGCGTAGTTGCGATACGGCTGATCGAGCCGGACGACATAGGTGCCGGCCGGGAACGATCCCTCGGCAACCGTCACGGGCGCATCGCTGCGGCCGACCTCGATGTGCTGGGCCTGCAGTTTCGCGACCATCTGCGCCACGCGCGTCGGGTCGCCCTGATCGGCGGGAATGAGGAATGCGTACGGCGCCTGCTCGATGCCCTTGCGCCAGCTGTGCAGGCTCTTGGCGTAGAAATTCCGCAGCAGCATCTGCGCATTCGCCGCCGCGTAGTCGAGCGCCGCGAGCGCGCCGGTCTCGTTGTAGTTGAC
>DASSGP010000308.1:0-10356 GCA_035693405.1 Rudaea sp.
GGGCGAGCGCTTGCGCGCGCGGCATGCGTGGCTGCGCCACCAGGACGCGATCGGCGCGCTGATCCTTGCCGTTTCGATCGCCGGCATGCTCGGCTGCGCCTGGGCCTATGCGAACGGCACGTTGCCGGCCTGGGCGTGCATCGCCCTCGTCGCCTTCTTCGCGTCGCTCACGCACGAGCTCGAGCACGACCTGATCCACTACATGTACTTCCGCAAGAAGCCTTGGGCGCATCACCTGATGTTCGCGCTCGTCTGGCTCGCGCGGCCGAGCACGATGAATCCGTGGAAGCGGCGCGAGTTGCACTTCAATCATCACAAGCACTCCGGCACCGAGGTCGACATCGAGGAACGCGCAATCACGAACGGCGAGCGCTGGGGTCCGGCACGCCTGATCATGACCATGGACAACATCCAGTCGGTGCTGGTCCGGGCAGTGCGTGCGACGAGTCCGGCGCAGCGCCGGCGCATCCTGCGTCGCGGCTTCCTCGCCTACTTCCCGCTCGGCTGGCTGCATTGGGGCCTGTGGTATGTGTTCCTTGGCGCGCACCTGGTCTTGTTCCTGGCGCGGCAGTTCGGCGATCCGAATGCTGCCGCTCCGGGCTGGCTGGCAGGCGTGGACTTCCTCGTCGTCGTCTGGATCGCGCCGAATGTGCTGCGCACGTTCTGCCTGCACTTCATCAGCTCGAACATGCACTACTACGGCGACATCGAGGACGACAATCCGCTGCAGCAGTGTCAGGTGCTGAACGTCTGGTGGCTGCTGCCGCTGCAGCTGTTCTGCTGCAATTTCGGCAGCACGCACGCGATCCACCACTTCGTCGTCAAGGAGCCGTTCTACATCCGCCAGTGGACCGCCGCGGCCGGCCACCGCGCGCTGCGCGCGGTCGGTGTGCGCTTCAACGACCTGGGCACGTTCGCGCGGGCGAATCGTTATCACGACGCTGCGACGCCGGCAGCACTCTCGGTGGCGTAAGTGCCTCGGATCGCCGCCTCATGGCGACTGGGCCGACGGTTGATTCCCGGGTAACTTATACCGTTCGCACTGAGCGTAGCTCGCGTAGCGAGCGAAGTCGAAGCGCCCCACGCACGCTTCGACTTCGGCCCTGCGGGCCTACGCTCAGCGCGAACGGACGGATGAGTCGAAGCTGGATAATGCAGCCGATCTGTACGCCATCCGTCGAAAACTGCTAAAATGCTGCCGCCACAATGCCGCGTTATGTATTTCTATACATTCCCGCTGCCACGCGCCCGTAGCTCAGCTGGATAGAGTAGTGGCTTCCGAAGCCATTGGTCGGGGGTTCGAATCCCTCCGGGCGCGCCATTTCCATGGGTCGCTCACCTTGCGTGCCGTTGAACGGGTGCATGCTGCCATTCGGTTTGCGCAGGCTCGAACATCCCTGCACGCTTCCCCCGACGAGAAATGCTCAACGCCGCAGCGCCCGCTCCGCCTCGCCGCGCTCGTATTCGGAAAGCCGCGCCGCTACCTCGCGGTAGCGCTGCGTCGACGCCGCGTCGTCCGGCATCACGCGCGCCAGGGCGACGAGCACTTCGCGGCATTCGTAGTCCGAGCCGATATGCGCGGCCGAGTCGAGCACGGCCTTCGTGCCGCGCGGGCCGAGCTTGCCGGCCTGGATCAGCGCGAGCAACGCCTCGCGGCGTTCGTAGTCGGAACCCAGCGATAGCGTGGAGTGTGCATAGGCCGGCGCGAGCGCATCGACGTCGTGCGCCCGCTTGGCGACCGCGACGAGCAGCTCGCGGTGTTCGTAGTCCGACCCCATCGTGTTGCTGGCCGCCAACACGCTGCCGAGCTGGGTGTCGTCGAGCGAGCCGTGCGCCAGCATCGCCTCGAGCGTGCGCCGGCGTTCGTAGTCCGACGAAACACGCAATCCGGCGGTCAGCCACGCCTGGCGCACGTCGGCGGAATCCGCCAGCTTCGGCAGCATGCCGATCAGCAACTCGGCGAGCTCGTAGTCGGAATTGAAGCGCAGCGCCTGCTGCAGGAACGTCACCTGCTGAGCCGCGGACAGCGGTTGCTTGGCGAAGATGCGGCTGAGCATCTGGTGGCGTTCGTAGTCCGAGCTCGCCGCACCGGCGATTTTCAATGCCTGGTCGAGTTGCGCCGACGTCAGCGCGCCGCGATCGAGCAACAATCCGAGGTAGATGCCGCGCACGTAGTCCGAATGGATGCGCTCGATTTCATCGAGCACGCGCGCCGCGCCGCCGGCGCTGTACAGGCGCTGCACGCGCGCTTCGGCGCCGAGGCCGGATTCGCGGATCAGCGCCGGCAGCAGGCCGGCGAACCACGTGCTGCCGGCGGCATCGAACGGCTGTTCCTTGCGGTCGACGAAATAGCGGCGCTCGAGCTTGCCGTTGCGATCGGCGAACTCGATGCGATGAGTCACGCCGCCGCGCGTTTCCTCGAAACTTGCCGTGCCGCCGGCGCCGAGGCTGGCGACGTCGGTCTCTTCGGCGTTGAATGCGACCTTGCCGTCGATGTTCGCCTTGAACTTGTGATCGTCCTCGCTGACGCTGATCGTCATCTTGTCGTGACCATCGTCATCGGAATGGATGCTCACGCTCGAATGGCCAGAAGCCTCGGCCTTCGGCGCAGTCGGCGCTTTTGCTGGCGCGGATGCCGCAGGGGGCGCAGGCGGCGCCGGTGGTGCGGGCGCCGCGTGGGCTACTTCGGGACTCAGCAACGTAATGGTCGGCAGAACCAGGCCGGCGCCCGCCAGCACGATCAGTGCGAGCGCACGCGAGCGCGCACCGGGAACGATGGTTTGCATCGAGACTCCTTCGAGCAGGCATTCGATACGATGGCCGAATGACGATTCGTGCACGGCCATCGCGGCGGCGAGGGCGTACGCCGATCCGCCCAGCTGATGTTCGGCACAGGCGGCCAGGCATTCGGCGACGCCGTGCGCATTGCCGGTTTGCCGCACGGCGAATGCGTCGCAGGCAAGTTCGGCGAGGTCGTCCAGGTGCCTCTGCGCGAGGCCGGTCGGCAGAAACCAGAACAGCGCGCGCCAGAAGGCGCTGGCAACTTTCCACTGCGGATCGTGGCGCACGATGTGGGCCAGTTCGTGCGCGAGCATCGCGCGCAATTGACGCCGGTCCATCGATTCGAGTGCCCAGGCCGGCGCCACGATACGCGCGCCGGTCGTTGCCATCGGACTGCCGATTCCCGCAAGGCTGAGCAGTCGCGGCGCGCGAACCGCGGCGTGCTCGACGAGTTCGGCCAGTTCGGCCGCGCCATGCGCCGTCGGCGCGGCATCGCGCAGCGCGCGGCGCAGGTTCAGCACGCTGCGCAGCACGCGCGCCAATGCGAACAACGCGCCGAACAGCCAGACACCGACGATCCATGCCGGCCACGTCGGCGCACGCAGCGGAGCGGGCGGCAACGCCGCGGAAGTTGCTGCTGCGATGTCCATGGCACTGGCCGGCGCGGTCGAAACAGCGGAATGGCGCGCGGCGATCGGCGGTCCGACTGACATCGATTGCGTGTCGGCGGCCGCCCCGGCTGTCGCCGCCGGCGCGCTTGCCATGGACGTCGGTGCGCCAGCGAGTTGCCAACGCGCGGCGATCGGCGATGGCCCGGCAAGCGGCTGCGCGCTCGCCGTTATCACGCCGCCGAAAAGTGCGACGCGCCACATCAGTTCGCGCCATGCATTCGGCGGCGCACGCCAGGCTCGATCGATCAGCCAGGCGGCCGCGAGGAACAGGCTGCCGTGCAGTGCAACGGTCAGCAGCCAGCCGGCGGTCGCAGCGATCATCGGTTCGACATTCATGGCGTTTTCCTCTGCAGGCGCTTGCGCAGGTTGTCCAGGTCGCCCGGCGCAAGGTCGGATTCGCGCACGAGATGCGCGACGAGTTCCCGCGAGTCGCCGCCGAACAGGTTGCCGACGAGGTCGGCGACCATCGAGCGGCGCACCTGCGGTTCGCTGACCAGGGCGCGGTAGATCAACTGGCGGCCCTCGCGGCGCTGCTCGACGACGCCGCGCTTTTCCAGGCGTGTGAGCAGGGTGGCCACGGTCGTGTGCTTGAGCCCGCGTTCGTCGCCGAGCACCTTGGCAATGTCGGTGACACTGGTTTCGCCGTTGCGCCAGAGCACGCGCACGACGGCAATCTGCAGTTCGCTCAGGGCGATGTCGCGCTCAACATCATTCATGGAAGTCATCTTCTACATCTGTCGTACTACAGTTGTAGTACATTGCCCCGGCAAAAGCAACAGGCCGGAAGTCATGTTTGAAAATGACGTTCTTCGACACACGCAAACTGGCAGGTGCGATTCGCCGCGCGGCGCTAACGGTTATCGCCGATCGAGTTCAGCGCGCCTTCGTATGATGCAGTTCGAGTACCGTGCGTGGCGGCGAAAAGCTGTCGGCGCGGGAAACGTCCCAGAACACCCTGAAGACGGCGTGTTCAGGATGGCCGCCGATCAGTTCTCCGGGCTTGACGAACGGATACAGTGCCGACAGCGAGCGCACCTCGGTCGACGAGACGCGCCGGATCACATGCTCGGGTCCGAGTTCAATCGGATGGCGCAGGCCGGCCGCGGCGATCAGTTCCTTGAGCGCCTTGAGCGTGTTCTCGTGGAACATCTTCACGCGTTCGGCCTTGTCCGGCACGTTGAGCTTTTTCCAGCGCGACGGATCCTGCGTCGCGACGCCGGTCGGGCATCGGTCGGTGTGGCAGTTCAGCGACTGGATGCAGCCGAGCGCGAACATGAAGCCGCGCGCCGCGTTGCACCAGTCCGCGCCGAGCGCGAGCGTGCGGGCGACGTCGAATGCGGTGATCACCTTGCCGCTCGCGCCGATGCGGACCCGGTCGCGCAGGTTCAGCCCGACCAGCGTGTTGTGCACGAGCAGCAGCGCCTCGCGCAGCGGCGCGCCGACATGGTCGGTGAATTCGAGCGGCGCCGCACCGGTGCCGCCCTCGCCGCCGTCGACGACGATGAAGTCCGGCAGTATTCCGCTTTGCTGCATTGCCTTGGCGATGCCGAACCATTCCCACGGATGGCCGATCGCGAGCTTGAAGCCGGTCGGCTTGCCGCCGGATTTCTCGCGCAGGCGGGCGACGAATTCGAGCAGGCCGAGCGGCGTCGAAAACGCGCTGTGTGCGGCCGGCGATACGCAGTCCACGCCGATCGGCACGCCGCGCGTCAGCGAGATCTCGGCGCTGACCTTGGCCGCCGGCAGCACGCCGCCGTGGCCCGGCTTGGCGCCCTGCGACAATTTGATCTCGATCATCTTGACTTGTGGAGAAGTTGCATTCTCCACAAAGCGCTCCTCGCTGAACGTGCCGTCGGGATTGCGGCAGCCGAAATAGCCCGAGCCGATTTCCCAGCAGATGTCGCCGCCGTTCTCGCGGTGATACGGCGAGATCGAGCCTTCGCCGGTGTCATGGTAGAAGCCGCCGCGGCGCGCGCCCTCGTTCAACGCGCGGATCGCGTTCGCCGACAGCGAGCCGAAGCTCATCGCCGAGATGTTGAACACGCTGGCCGAATACGGCTGCCTGCACTGCGCGCCACCGATGTCGATGCGGAAGTCATGGCTGTCGATCTGCGCCGGCGCCAACGAATGGTTGATCCACTCGTATTGCGTCGCGTAGACGTCGAGCTGCGTGCCGAACGGGCGCTTGTCGAGCACGTTCTTCGCGCGCTGATAGGCGATCGAACGCTGCATGTGCGAGAACGGCACCTCTTCGTAGTCCGATTCGACGACGTACTGGCGCAGCATCGGCCGGAAGTATTCGAAGAACGTGCGCAGGTGCGCCGTAACGGGAAAGTTGCGGCGCAGCGTGTGGCGCGTCTGGGTGACGTCGACGACGCCGACCAGGCACAGTGCGCCGCTGATCGCCGCGATCCAGCGCCAGAACACGCTGTCCCATGAGAGCGCCAACGCCAGGGCCAGCGCGAACACGGCCAGGCAGGCAGCGAACGGCAGAAAGCGGGACGGCAACAGCTTGTCCATTGCGGACCTCGCGCAGTGTCGATGCGCGCGAGCATATCAGCGCCTGCAGCGCAGAGTCTCGGGCACTCGATTAAACTACGCAGTAAAGTGCAGGGGCGAGGGGCGAGCGAGAGCAGCGCTTAGTTATCTCGCGCCTCGCCCCTCGTCCCTAGTCCCTCGACCGCCTATGCTGTGCCGATGAACACAACGCGCAAACCGGCCAGAGCAATCGACATGAAGAGCCGGCGTGAAGCCGTCGCCGCGTCGCTCGCCGCGGCGCAGCGCAAGGCGCGCCAGGCCGTCATCGGCGACAACGCGAATCGACCAGGTTGGTGGTCGTGGCCGGTGGACGCCGGGCGCCGCGCACTGGCGCGCGTCGATTGGGCGCACGTGCGCGAGCGCCTGACCCAGTACGCGAAGCTCGCGCGCATGCACAAGCCGATCGGCGCGGCGTTGCTGCTGTGGCCGACCTGGTGGGCGTTGTGGCTGGCGGCCGGCGATTTTCCGCCGTGGGGCACGCTGGTCATCTTCACGCTCGGCGTGTTCCTGATGCGTTCGGCCGGCTGCGTGATCAACGACTATGCCGACCGCGACCTCGACCCGCAGGTCAAACGCACCCACGACCGGCCGATCGCGGCCGGCCTGGTGACGCCGCGCGAGGCGCTTGCCGTGTTCGCCGCTTTGATCGTGCCGGCGTTCCTGCTCGTGCTGCTCACGAACCGGTTGACCGTCGAGCTTTCGCTCGGCGGCGCGTTCCTCGCCGTGACCTACCCGTTCATGAAACGCTACACGTATCTTCCACAAGTATACCTGGGCATGGCGTTCGGCTGGTCGATACCAATGGCGTTCGCCGCGATCAAGGGCGCGGATCCGAAGGCTTTCATGGCCGCGCTGCCGCTGTGCGGCCTGCTCTACCTGGCCAACGTGCTCTGGTCGACGATCTACGACACGCAATACGCGATGGTCGACCGCGACGACGACATCCGCGCCGGCGCGAAGTCGACCGCGATCCTGTTCGGCGACGCCGACCTGCCGATCCTCGGCGTGCTGATGGTCACGTTCCTGGCGGCGATGCTGCTGGTCGCCCAGCGCGGGCATCTGCACTGGGCCTACTTCGCTGGCATCGGCGTCGCGGCGCTGCTGTTCGGCTGGCAGCAATGGATCATGCGCGGTCGCGACCGCGATGCCTGTTTCGCCGCCTTCCGCAACAACAACTGGGTCGGGCTGGCGCTCTGGGTCGGGATCGCGCTGTCGCTTTCGTTGAATTAGGCGAGAGCGGCATACCGACCGGTCATCTGGAAAGTCGCAACGGCGGCCGCCCGCAGCGCCCCAGCTGGCCTCGTTCCTGCATCTATTGCCGCGACGCAATTAGACTCCGTTGGCCTAAAATTAGATACTTTGCCCAACGGACAGGGAGGCGCAGGGTTTGCGCGATCGCACATGAACGTTAACTTCATCGAAGGCGTTCTCGACAAGTCCGAATTCGGGCTGCGGGCAATCTTGCTCGCCCAGCTGCGCGTGCGCGTCGGCGTGGCAGTTCCCGTCATCGTCGCCGATCTGGTGTTGTTCCTTACCAGCCCGAACGGCATTCCCCTGTGGTTCCTGGGCCTGACCGCGGGTTACTGCCTCTACGCGTTGTCGCCGTATTCCCTGATTCGCAACGGATCGTACAAGGTGTTGTACGGTCTGCTGATCGCCACGGCGGTGCTCGATCCGCTCGTGCTGTCGGTCTGGATTGCCCTGACCGGCCAGACCGGCGGCCTGATTGCCGGTTTTTATCTGTTCACGACGCTCGGCTTCGGCTTTCGCACCGGCCGACCGCTGATGCACCTGTGCCAGATCGCGTCGATCGCCGGCTTTTCGCTAGTCTTGGCGTTCAATCAATACTGGCAGCATCACGGCGTCTTCTGGGCTGCGCTGCTCGTTCCGATCATCGTCGTGCCGATGTATGCGGGCAAGTTGATCACGACCCTGCGCGAGGCGCGCGACCACGCTGAGCAGCAAAGCCGCGGCAAGTCCGAATTGCTGGCCAAGGTCAGCCATGAGCTGCGCACGCCGCTGACCGGCATCGTCGCGTCGGCTGAACTACTCGCGGTCGAGTCGCGCGAACCGTCGGTCACGCGGCGCACGCAGACGATTCTTTCGTTGTCCGACACGCTGCTGAACGAGATCAACGACCTGCTCGATGCGGCGAAATACAACGCCAAGGCCGTTGAACTGAGCTATGCGCCGATCGACTTGCCGCAGCAGGTCGCCACGCTGCGCGCAACGTTCGAGACCATGGCAGCGCGGAAAGGGGTTGCGTTCCTCGCGGACGTCGATCCGGCAATCACCGACCGTGTCGAGACCGATACGCACGGCCTGGACCGGATCCTGCTCAACCTGGTCGGCAATGCCATCAAGTTCACCGAGAACGGCAGCGTCAAGTTTGCCGTCGACCTGCTCGTAGCGAGCGAGAGCGACTATCGCCTGCGCTTCAGCGTGACCGACACCGGCATCGGCATACCCGAATCGTTTCGCGCGGAAATCTTCGAGCCGTTCTCGCAGGTCAACAGGGGGAGCGCTCGCAGCTACGGAGGCACCGGCCTCGGACTGACCCTGTCGCGGCAGATCGTCGAACTGATGGGCGGCGAGCTGCGCTTCGAAAGCAATCTGGGCCAGGGCAGCCGTTTCTGGTTCGACCTCGTGCTCAAGCGCGCCGGACCGGTGCCAGCAGGGGAGGTCGAAGCCGAGGCGACGGCGATCGTGACTGGCCGGCGCGTCCTGGTCGTCGACGACAATGTCACGAACCTCGTGCTGCTCAAGGAACTGCTCGAAATCGATCGCCACGAGGTTACGACGTGCACCAGCGGTATGGCCGCGCTCGAGTTGCTGACACGGCACGATTTCGACCTGGTCCTGCTGGACTACAACCTCGGTGACATGGACGGCGTGCGTGTCCTGCAGACATATCGTTTCGGCCGCCTGCATCCGGTGCCGGCATTGTTCCTGACCGCCGATGCGACGGCACAAACCGCGACCCGGCTGCGCGAAGCCGGCGGCGCCGGCACGCTTTACAAACCAGTGAACCTGACCGGGATCCGCAAGGCGCTGGCCGAGCTGGTCCTGCCGGCCGTGGCGCCGGCGCCCGTCACGAGTGTGCCGCCGGCGGCAGAGATGTCCAGGCCGGTGCGGCCGGTGCTCAAGGTCGTGCCGATCAGTCCACTCGATGCCGCGGTCATCGAGGACCTGCGCAGCGTCAACACGCGGCCGGAGTTCCTGGGGCAATTGTTGGCCCACGCCGAGAGCGACATCGCGCGCGCGTGCCAGCAGGTGCTCGAGGCGCTGGCCTGCAGGAATTACGCGACGATGCGCACGGCCGCGCATGCGCTCAAGGGTGTCAGCGCCAACGTTGGCGCGATCCGGCTCGTTACACTGAGCACGAGCCTGATGAGCATGGCCAGCGACGAGCTCTCGGCATCGGCCGAACGGCTGGCAATGGATGTGCGCGAAACTTCGCGCACGACGATCAATGCGCTGCGACAAACGGTCGCTGCTTCGGGCGCAACGTCAATGGATAACGCTGGCTCGCTGCATCTGGATTAGCATGTCGAGCACGCGCAAGTTGTCGTCCGACAGATTCATTGCCGCCTCGACCCACTCCCCGACCACAGTCTGCAGTTCCATGTAGTTCAGCGGCGCCAGCCGGTGCCGCCCGCGCTGCAGCATGAGCCGTGCTGTGCGGTGCCTTGCATGCTCGCTGATGAATTGCTCGACGGCCAGCGCGCCCTTCCCGCGCGGGCAGATTTCGTCGACGATGCCCAGTGCTTTCAATTCCTCGGCGGAATAGATCTTGCCGTCGCTCATCATGCGCTCGGCCTGATGCACGCTGACGCGCTGGCACAACAAGCTCATGCCGCCCGTGCACGGAAACAGTCCGAACAGGATTTCCGGAAATCCGAATTCGCTTTGCTCCTCGGCAATGATGTAGTCCGACGCCAGCGCGGTTTCAAAACCGCCGCCGAGCGCGCGGCCCTGCACGAGCGCGACGGTCGTCGCATGCTGGCTCAGCGTGCTCGACCACTGGTAGATCATGTCGACGCACAGCATCGAATAATCGCGCAGGCCATGGTGGTCCCGCTGGCGGATGCACTCGCGGAAATAGGCAAGATCGCCACCGAGGCTGAAGTAATCCGGATGCGCCGATTGCAGCACCACGTAGTGGATCGGCTGCTTCGCGCCATTTGCCACCCAGGCCACACCGTTGGCGTGGATCGCGCTGTTGAGCGCGAAGACGTCGTGCAGCAGCTCCGGTGAAAAGTTCTGGCTTCTGCCGACCGCCGATTCGGCCATCGTGAGCCACAGTGCATTGTGCTCGCTGGCCCTGAAGTTCGCTGCGACGTGGGATAGCTGCAGCGGGGAAACT
>DASSGP010000309.1:0-6718 GCA_035693405.1 Rudaea sp.
TGCCGCCGCCGGAATCGGCATCGAGATCACGCCCGACGCCGAGCGCGCTGTAGCAGTGCGCCAGCCACGCCTCATTCTTCTTTGAATCGCGCGCGGACCAGAAGTCCCCGGAAAATCCAGCCTCGGGCGCGTAGCCGTCGACGTCCGGGAGGCGCGTGAACGGCAGGTCCTTGCTGATTGGAATCGTGAACTCCGCCTTCAGGGTGCGCTGCGCATTGCCTACGGAACGCGGCTGATCGTTGTCCTCGGCCCGCGCATCGGCGTGCGGATCACCCCACTGCACGACGTAATTGTCCTGCGAACGCAGGAATGCCAAACCGTCAAAATATTTCTCGCGCACGAGAGCCTTGATGTTCGCCGCGTGTTTCGGCGCGAACAATGGAGCCAGTTCGATCACGACGCGACCGGTCGCCAACTCGAGATAGAGCGTGTTCTGCGGATCGAGCGCATGCCAGTCCTGCGGTTTCGACGCGGCCAGAACGTCCGACATCGTGAGCGGCTTGGCAGGCTTTGCAGATTCCGCAGAGGTCGCTGGAATGATCCAGCATGTCCCGGCCGCCGCGCACAACGCGCCGGCCAGAACCTTTGCCAAAACCCTTCTGTGTATACTTTTAGTCATTACCTTTCCTTGTGTACGGGCGCCGGTCGCGTCACCATGCGTTTGCCAGTGAATCATTGCAGGCCGGCCCCCAGTCAGCATCGGTGACGCGACCCTCACCGGAACGATTCTACAGTCGCCCGGTCGTTGCCGAGCAACGAACTTGCGCGCTAGAACAGCAGGCGCGCATTGAACATCACCTGCGTGTCGATCTGGCGCGGCGCCAGCCCGATAGCCAGGCGCTGATCGGTCGTGCTGTCGATGCGCAGCGCTTCGCCGGTGAGGCGCAGCCAGTCCAACGGGCGCCAGTTCAGCGCCAACGTTATCGCGTTGCCATGCTCGCTGGCTGACGGTGGCGATGCCGGATCCTGACGCGTCATGAATGCGTCCACGCGCACTGCCGGCCGCCACGCGCCAAGATT
Organism: Rudaea sp.; assembly: GCA_035693405.1. Taxonomy (GTDB): domain Bacteria; phylum Pseudomonadota; class Gammaproteobacteria; order Xanthomonadales; family Rhodanobacteraceae; genus Rudaea. Next base: position 1,021 of record DASSGP010000309.1, read on the forward strand.
CCAGCCCGCAAGCACATAGGCGGCGGCGAAATGCGTCTCGCCGCGAAAACCCGGTGGCGCGATCTCGGTCGTGCCAGCGATGCCTTGAGCGATGAGAACCAGCCGTCCGGCGGCCGTCGTTGCGCCAATGCTGGTGAACTTTGTGCGCCATGCAAACAGGTGGTCACCCTGGTTGAACGTGTGGTACGCGCTCGGATCGGCGCGATTGTCGTAGTACAGCAGCGTCGCGCGGCCGAATTCCGTCGAACGCCAGGTCAGGTCGGCGTAGGCGCCGACGCGATGATCGATTTCGAGGAAAGGATCGTAGCGCCGCGGTGGCGTGGAGCCGATGCTGGTTGCGTAATTGTCCGGCTCGCGCAGATGGCTGCCGAATCCGCTGACGAGATCGCCCATGGCCCAACCGCGCGCGGCGAGAATCTCGCCCAGCGGGTCGTTCGCGGCGAACACGGCGGCGCCGCCTTCGAACGTATTGGTTTCGCCACGATGCTCGAGCCGCGCTTCGCCGCCGACGACACGCAATTCCTCGCCGACCCAGGTATTGACCGCCGACGGCGCGATCGTCCAGATGCTCGTCCAGGCCACGCCGTCGGTCTCGAGCGATATTGGCGGAAAGAACTCGCCGAGCTTGAACGACCACCGCCATGGGTCGGTCGATACCGGCCGGTAGCGCAGGTATGCCTCGACAAGTGCAAAGGTGGAATCGGCTTGCGGTTCGTAGCGCAGGTCCGCGACGGCCAGCCATGCCGGCGCCGGATGCCACGAAGCAACTACCGCCGCGCCGCCGACACGTGCCGAATCATCGCCGCCGCCGTAGCGCGTCTTGCCGAGGCCACCCTGCGTCCAGCTCGTTTCGCCGGCGGCCGACACGAGACGGAAATCCGCGAAGCCGCGCACGTCGAAGTCCTGGCCATGCGCCGATGCCATCGCGGCGGCCAGAATGATCGGAACTGTGCGGCGCGCGATCACGTCAGCAGGTTCTCCCGATGCCAGGGGCTCGCCGTCAGGAAAGTATCGAATGCGTCGGGCGGCAACGCGCGCGAAATGAAAAAACCCTGCGCGTGATCGCAGCCGATTTCGCCGAGATAGTCGAGCGAGGTCTGGTCCGTGACGCCCTCGGCAGTCACTCGATATCCGAGCCGGTGACCGAGTTCGACGATCGAGCGCACGATCGTGCGGTCCTCGGCTCCCATCGCGAGGCGCAACAGAAAACTCTTGTCGATCTTGAGCTCGCGTACCGGCAACCTGCGCAGGTAGGCAAACGACGACTGGCCGACGCCGAAATCGTCGATCGCCAGGTCGATGCCCAGGTCGGCGAGTTGCCTGAGCACACGAATCGCCGCATCGGGCTTGCCCATCACGGCGCTTTCGGTGATCTCGAGCAGGATCTGGTGCGGCTTCACGCCATGTATCGCCAGAAGTTCGCTCACCCGGTGCGGCAGATCGGCATCGTCGAGATCGCGCGCGGAGAGGTTGATCGCGAAGCGCAATCGCCGATTGCGCAGGTCCCAGGCATGGGCCTGGGCGATGCAACTGGCGAGTACCCAGCGTGTCAGACGGCGTATGTTGCCGGTTTCCTCGGCCAGCGGAATGAACATGTCCGGCCCGATCAGCCCGAGCTTTGGATGTTGCCAGCGAACCAGACCCTCGACGCCGTCGATCACGCCGGTCGTCAGGTTCAACTTCGGCTGGTAATGCATCTGCAGTTGACGCCGGTCGATTGCCTCGCGCAACTCGCTCATGAGCGAAAGGCGCTCGGGCCGATGCGGATCGGCGACGGGATCGTAGACGGCGACCGGCTCATCGACGCCGAGCGCGGCGAACAATGCGACCTCGGCACGTTGCAACAACGCGCTTGCCTTCGTGCCATGCAGCGGATGCAACGCAATGCCGACGGCAGGCGCAACATCGATCGCAATGTCGGCCTCCCGATAAGGTTCGCCGAGCACGTCGAGCAGTCGAAACGCCAGCGCGATCGCGTCGCCCTGGCCGGCCTGGCACATCCAGACGAGGAATTCACTGTCGCTCGCGCGCGCGACGAGTGCACTTCCGGCCGGCCCGCGGATGCGAGCGGCGGCATCGCGCATCAGGCGATCACTGATCGCGTGACCGAGGGTCTTGGTGATCTCCGGCAGCCGCGCCAGCGCAACCATCAGGAGGCTGCCGCCTTTCCCCGTCTCGGAATCGATCATCTGCTGGATTGCCGCCTCCGCGGCGACACGCGTCATCAGACCTGTCGCGTCGTCATGTGCGTTCTGGAAGCGAATGTGCTCCTCGCGCTCGCTGATTGCCTCGGCCATGTTCGTCAGGGCTGCGGCCAGTTCTCCGACTTCTCCGGCCTGCGCGACCGGCGCGGCCGGCCGATAGTCGCCGGACGCAATCCGGCGTGCCGTCGCTGCCAGCGCTTCGATCGGTCGCGATACGCCGCGCGCGATCAGCACCGATCCGAGCAGGCCAGCGACGAGTCCGAGCGCGAGAAGCACCGCCCAGGTCAACGCGACCGAGCGGTACGGTTGCAGCGCTTCATCCAGCGAATAGCCGAGCACTGCGACGATCGGCCGGCTCTGTCCCGAGGTGCGCAGCGGCGTCGCCAGCGCAACGTACTCGCGACCCGCGACTTCGATCAGCGCGGGCGTGTCGGAGCGCTTCGTGTTTCCACCCAGCAGACGATCTGCGAGCGCGTTGCCGGGGTTGGCTCTGGCCACGACCACCCAGGTACCGTTCGAATTCTGTACCGCAAGTTCCGTCGTTTTCGGCAACGCAGACTGTTCCTGTTCGCGCTTCAGGAATGTTTCGTCGACCGGAATCGATGCGGCAATCAGCCCGATCAGCGCCGGCGCATGCACGGGAACGACAACGATCCAGAAGACTTGATCCTCCCAGGCCACTAGCGCTGCCGACGGCTTCTCGAGCGCCCCTTCGACCAGATCGGCGAACGGAAACTTGCGCTGATCCGGCGAAGCGTCCTGCGTGTCGGCGTCAATCGTGCCGTCGAGTTCGATCAGCAACATGCGCGCCGCGCCGATGCGGCGGCCGTGATTGCGCAGCGCCGAACGCAGCGTGTCCCGGTCGCGCTGCGCAATCGCCGAGCGCAGGGCGAAGTCGAGCGTGAGCACCTGCACGTTGTCCGATACCCGCGTGGAGACATCATCGAGCTGGCGTGCGAATGTCGCCCCGGCAATCGCCAGCTGACGCTTGCCTTCCGCAACGACCTGCCGGCGCGTAACTTCGTAGACAAGCACCGCCGTGACGCTCTGCAGGATCGCGAGCGAGGCCACGAGAAACACCGCGAGGCGAAGACGGAAGCTCATGGGCGCATCTTCAGTAACCCGCCCGCTCGCGATCCGGCGGCAGGCGCGGATCAGGCAGCAGCGACAGGGTGAACTTCAGGTCCTTGAGCTCCGTTGCGTCGGCGATCGTCAGGCGTTGCGTATCGACGCCCGCGCCGGGCCGCAACTGCGGGTGCCAGACACGGACGTCGTACTCTCCCTTTGCCAGATTGGCCAGCTGTGCGATGCCGTCCCCGCCGGAACGCGCGACGTGCGCCGCGTCGGTCACATACAGGTACGTGATCATCTGGTCGTGGATATTGCAGCCGACCGCGATGACGCCGAGCTTGTCGAGTTGCAGCGGCGCGGAGCTCTCGCCCGGGGCGAGCACGAATTCGAACTGGCGCGCTGGCGCGAACGAATAGGCGTGGTGGCGGGTGCGATCGCTGTTGCGGAAGACTACCTTGTCGCCCGGCCGAAAGACTTCGATGTACGGAATGAACGTCTCGTTCTTCTGGTCGATCACGCGCGTGGACGGCGGCGGCACCGGCGCGACGCTGCCGCTGGACTGCAGCGCGACCGTAACGACGGCGTCGGACACGGCGTTGCCGCGCGCGTCGCTGATACGCACGCCGAGCCCGGCGGCGCCAGCCGGCGCGGAAAACGCACAAATGTATACAGCCGCCGTTGCGAACCGGAACCAACGCATCTTGCCCCCTGCCCGTTCCACAAGCGGCCTCGCCCGGCCGCTTCGTCGCCTCGCCTACTTCGACGTGAGTGCACCAAGCCGCACCAGACGGTTCATTGTCACCCCTCCGCGGTTGATCGTCAGTGTCACGCGCTTGCCTACATTGTCGCTCAACAGCTGCTGGAATTCGGCCCGGTTTGCGATCGCCTTGCCGTTGAATTTCAACACGAAATCGCCAGTCTGCAGATTGGCCTCTGCAGCAGGCGTGCCACCGACGACTTCGCCGATCTGCACCCCGCTCGCGCCCAACGCGGTTTCCTCGTCCGCCGTCATACTGCGAAATCGCGCCCCGAACGGCAGGCGGTAATGCACGTAGTAACCCGCCACTAGAGCGCTGTCGGGCGTCGGCTCGTAGAGAAGTACCTTGTCGGCGCCGACGCTGCGCCCCTGTGAAATCGCCCACTCGCGCGCGCGGCTTCCGCCCGCCGCATCGTAGCCGTTGCCGATGCGCACGAAACCGCGCCCGATCAAGGCCTGCTCGTCGGCCGCTGTCGTCGTTCCCTGGCTGACTTCGGGTTCGGCCGGCGCCGGCGCGACGCGCAACTTCGCAATGGTCGTCGGATCCTGACCGGCCACTGCATCGTAGTGCGGCTTGCGGGACTCGGCCGGGCCTTCGGGCTGTCCCGCCGGTGGAGTAACCCTAAACTGCGCGCAGCCGGCCAGCAATACCAGAAGAATACCTGCGGCAGCGCGAGCGCGGATGCGCCAATGCAGAATTTGTCTGGACGGTCGCGCGCTCATCCGGCGATAGTAGCGCCAGACGAGACCCTCCGCACACGTCGAAACCGGTAAGCCGACCACGTGATTTCAGCGCCATACAGGATTGGGCGATGACGCCGACGGGCAAGGCGCAGTGGCAGATTCATTTCTGCGTGATCCTCTGGGGATTCACCGCCATCCTCGGCAAGCTCATAACGCTGCCGGCGCTCGCACTGGTCTGGTGGCGCATGCTGATCGTGGTTGCGGCCCTGGCCCTCGTGCCGACTGTGTGGCGCGGATTGCGCGCGATGCCGCTGCGGCTGATCGCCGCCTATGCGGGCATCGGTTGCCTGGTCGCGCTGCATTGGCTGACGTTCTACGGCGCGATCAAGCTCGCGAACGCATCAGTTGCTGCTACGTGCATGGGTGTCGGCCCCGCCTTTCTGGCATTGGTCGAACCCTGGCTGACCGGCCGGCGTTTCGACGCGCGCGAACTCGCGCTGGGCGTGCTCGTCATTCCGGGTGTCGTGCTGGTTGCTGGCGGAGTTCCGGCGTCGATGCATCTCGGGCTTGGTGTCGGCATCCTGTCGGCACTGCTCGTTGCCCTGTTCGGTGCGCTGAACAAGCGCTTGGTCGAGCATGCCGATCCGTTGACAGTCACCGGAGTCGAACTCGGCGCCGGGACACTGCTGCTGACCGCGCTCGCCCCGTTGCTGCCGCATGAGGGATCGTTGCTGCCGATACCCGACCTGCACGACCTGATGCTGTTGCTGGTCCTGTCGATCGGATGCACGCTGTTGCCGTATACCGTCGCCCTGGCCGCGTTGCGCAAGCTGAGCGCCTTCTACGTTCAACTGGCGACCAATCTCGAACCGATCTACGCGATCGGGCTTGCGATAGTGTTGCTCGGCGAACAGCGCGACCTGGGCGTGATGTTTTATCTCGGTGTCGCGATCATCCTGATGTCCGTTTTCGCGCATCCGCT
>DASSGP010000310.1:0-14541 GCA_035693405.1 Rudaea sp.
GCGAGGGTGAGCGCGTCCACGCTCAACGCCGCGCCGTTGCCGATCAATTGCTGTCCAGTCTTCAGCGTGCTGGTGCCGCCGGTCGTGCCGCTGCCGGTGTGCACGTAGATGACCTGGTTCGCGAGCGCCGCGCCGGTCGCCGTGGTCATGTCGGTGAACGGCCGGTGCGAACGTCCGTCGCTTGTTCCGTTCGCGCCGGCGTAGCTGTTGTTCACGTACCAGACTGCATCCGCGACGGTGATCGTCACGCCCGCGATGGAGCTGACACCATTCGCCGTCGCGGTATAGGTGAAGTTGTCGGTGCCGAGGTAGCCCGCGTTCGGCGTGTACGTGAACTTGCCGGAGGCGTCGACGGTGACGCTGCCGTTCTGCGAGGCGAAGGTGCCGGCGGTGACGCTGATCGCGACATCGGCCTCATCGTTGGCGATCAGGGTTGCATTGCTGGTCGTGTAGGGCGTCGTCGGCGTCGAATGACCCGCAGCAACGAGCTGGGTGTTGCCGACGGCGTTGTACAGGTCGTGCACCAGGAACGGTCTCACCGACAGCGACTTGTTGTTGCGCGTGCCCTTGCAGCCATACGCATCGGTCGCCGTGATCGACGCCATGAAGGTGCCCGTCTGCGTCGGCGTACCGGTGACCGCGCCGGTCGTTGCGTCGATGCCGGTGCCGGGCGGCATCCCGCTCGCGGACCAGGTAATGGAGCCATGCCCGCCGCTCTGGGTGAACGTGCCCGACACCGTCGAGTTGTAGATCAAAACAATCGTCGCGTCGTTCACCGTGATCGTCGGGCAGGAAAGCGTGAGCGTGAAGTTCTGCATCGCATCCGGCGGCGTGCCGTTGCTCGCCGTGAACGTGAGCGCGTACGGCGAGCCGGCCTGCGTATTCGCAGCGGGCGTGCCCGAGAGCGTGCCGGTGCCGTCCAGATTGTCGACGAAGCTCACGCCGCCAGGCAGCGTGCCGCTGCGCTGGATGGTCGGATCGTTGGTCGTGGTCACCGTGAACGTGTTGCTAGCGCCGACCGTGAACGTCGTGGCGTTGAGACTGGTGATCGTCGGCGCCGGGTCGAAGCCGGAACGGAAGATCTCGTCCGGCAGCGTCGCCGTGTCGTTGACGCCGAGCGACTTCAGCACGCGCAGCGTGCCGTCGTCCGCGTCGTAGCGGAACAGCGTGCCGGCGCCCTGCGCACCGCCTTCGCGGGTCGAGCCGTAGAACGCGCCGTCGGCACCGAGGTCGAGTCCCGGATCCGGATGCGCGCCATCGCCGCCGTCGAACGCGTACAAGCGCAACAGCCTTCCATCTGCAGCGAGCTGGTACACCGTGCCGAGGTCCCGCACGCCGCCGTCCTGCGTCGTGCCGACGAAACTGCCGTCACGCGCCGGCACCAGCGCGCTGTTCGGCCGCGCGCCGTCGTAGCCGCGGAATTCGTAGATCAATTCGGATGCGTCGCCTGAGCGGCGCAGCACCGCGCCGAGGCCCGCGCTGCCGCCATCCGGCAACACGAGGTAGAAGGCACCGTCTGCGGCCTGGATCAGCAGCGCATCGGGCGCGTCGAACGCATCCTGCGAAGCGTCCACGCCGGCGTAGCCGATGCCCCCGACGAGAATCATCGAAAGCGCCAGACAACGCAACCGCATGTTCAGCGAACACGACATGCGCAAACCCCTCCCGCCAGCAGCGAGCGATGGCGGCTCCCGATCCACGAGGAACGCCCCCTGCGGCGCGCACTATGGTGCGCTCGCCGAAACGGCCGTGCAAGCGATCGGAAAAAAGTGACGTAGCCGATCAAGCGCACCCATTGGCGACGGTCCTTTGATCGGCTACTTTCCTAAACTTGAGTCCAGCCGGAATGACGAGCAATGAGGGTTGGTTTACCCTTCGCGCTTCATCCGCTCCTGCCGCGCTGCTTCAGCTTTGCTCGGGTCCTTCATCCCCGTATTACCGATCCTGATCTCACCGTCGCGTTCGTAGTGCGCGATCATGATGCCCGTGCTCGAGACGCGCGATCCCGTCAGCTTGTAGCTGTGCGGCGCGGAGCCGTCCGCGAACAGCTTCTTGCCGCTGCCGAGCACGACCGGAACCGTGAAGGTGGTCATGCCGTCAACGAGGTCGTGGGCAAGCAGCGCATGCACGAGTTCGGTGCTGCCCTGGGTGACGAGGTTCGGGCCGTCCTCCTGCCGCAAACGCTTCACATCGGCGATGTCGTGCAGCAGCACCGAGCCCGCCCAACTCGTGTCGACGTCGCCCGAGCGCGAGATCACGTACTTCTTGATCCGGTTGAACAGCTTCGCGATACGACCGGCCGGACCTTGTTCATCGTAGTACGGCCAGTATGCGGCGAAGATCTCGTAGGTTTTGCGCCCGAGCAGGAGGTCGAACTTCTCCTTGAACAGGCGATCGATCTCTTCGCCGAACGCCTGATCGAAAAATGGCATCACCCAGCCGCCGAACTTGAAGCCCTTGGTTGGATCCTCGGTCGGTGCGCCGGGCGCTTGCATGACGCCGTCTAGCGAAACCTGGGCGCCGACGATGATTCTGCGCATGGCTCTTCTCCTCACTTGCTATCGGGAACGTCGCTCGTGACCTGGTTGGGCAGTTCTGAAAAGGCGTCGGAGTGCGTTTACCTCTTCAATGCGAGGCAAGATCATTCCTGATCACCTGACCGTCCTTCATCACGAAACGAACGCGTTCGAGTTCCGTGATGTCGGCGAGCGGGTCTCCTGAAACAGCGACGAGATCAGCAAATTTCCCCGGCTCGAGCGCACCCACCCGATCTTGCCAACCCAACATTTCGGCGGCGTTGGTGGTGACCGCGCGGATGATGTCGAGCGGAGGCATTCCAGCGTCATGCAGTGCGGCAAACATCATCGTCGAGGCCTGGCCGCGTGTTTTCCCCGGATAGAACCAGCACATATCCGATCCGGCGGCGAACTTCACTCCCGACTTCAATATACGCTGGACAAAACTGGCGATCGTCGCCGGTCTCTTCGCATCGGCATCGGCCATGTTCGATTTCATTCCAGGAGACATCGCAATCTCGGCCGCAGAAATCTTCGCGAGAAAACCGCTCCAAAAGGTCGGCGTCATGTCGAGGAACACGCCCTTGTCGCGCATGACCTTCAATTGCTCGTCGGTCACGTCGTTGCCGTGTTCGATGGAATCAGCGCCTGCATCGATCGCGATCTGGATGGCAGTTTTGCTCGGAGCGTGGACCGCAACCTTCTTGTGCGCGCGGTGAGCTTCCTCGACGATCGCCGTCATGACCGGCGCGGTGATGCCGACGCCGTCGTTGTCGACCACGACCTTGATGCCGTCGGCCTTGTAGAACAGATTTTCATCCACGGCCCGCTTTGCTTCCTCGACCGTTGCGACCTCGAGAAACTCCTGTTTCACGATCGCCTCGGCCAGTGCGGGATTGAGGGCCTGAAAGTACCCACCGATCGTCGTCAGCTTGCGCCCTGCTGCAAGAATTCGCGGGCCGGGCACGCGGCCTGCGTTGATCGCGTCGCGTAGCGCAGCGTCGCCATCGATGCCGGAATGACCGAGATTGCGGACCGTCGTAAACCCGCTTTCAAGATCCTCGCGCGCCATTTGCGCGCCGAGGAACGCGCGTTCCGCGGGCGATTTCGCGGCGACCGCCAGCAATTGCCCCGCTTGGAAAATACCGTAGCGGGCCTGTTCGGCCTCCGCCGGCACCGTGATGTTCAGAAACAGGTGAGTATGACCGTCGATCAGTCCAGGCAACAAGGTTGCGCTGCCCAGGTCGACGTTCCTTGCGTCCGCGGGCGCATTCGCCTGCACGCGAGAGGGCGGTCCAATCTCCTTGATCTTGCCGTCTTCGATCAGCACGGCCGCGGGCGAGAGCACAGTCCCGGTCCGGGGATCCAGCAATCGCCCGGCCTTCACGAGCGTGACGTGCGCAGGCGATTGGGCCACGAGGTGGCTGGTCGAGAACAGCGCGAAAAACGGCACCACGAACAACGTGATCAATTTGCGCATACGACTCTCCCGCCGCACCTGATACGAACAGACCTCGCAGGCCGCGCAGTTATTTCATTGGTTTCCGCCCGACGTGGCGTAGTGAAAGGCTGTCCCGGATTCTGCTGCGCTCCGCCGGAGCTACGCGACTGGGTTTGCTCGTCATTCCGGCGAGAGCCGGAATCCAGCGCCTCTGCTCCCCTCATCTGCAAGAGACGATCAACCTGGGTGTTTCGCCCCCTCCCGCAGCGTGAGCAAGGGAACTGGATTCCGGCTTTCGCCGGAATGACGAGCCAGGTGATCGCCTGCCACCGTCCCGTCTGCCTATTCAAAACCGTTTGCGAAAATCAATTCGGAAGTGAGTCTGATTACGGCGAATTCACTGTCGCCACTAGTTGCTGTTCGCGTCCCGGCAATCACTGGACGAGTGCCATCGAACGCAATCGCAGTCGCTTCCGCGGCAGCCCCGTCGGCAACGCCGAAATCAACCAGCAGGCCGTTGCCGGTGCCATCTCCGAAGTTGGTATCGGGGTGATGATCGGCCCCGGCAGCGATGCGTGCGGCGGCGAACTGCAAATGCGATGCCTGCTGTGTCTGGGTTGTGCCGGCGAGCAACACTTTTCCGTCGCCTTGCAAGGCGAGAACGTCAATTCGCGACGTGTATCCGCTCGAGGTACCAAGATAGAAAGTGCCGGCTCCAGTCGAATTCCCCTGAGCATCGAAGAACGCAGCTGCAGCTTTTGTAAGCAGCGGAGGACCCGGGGCATAGCCGGCATAACCGCCGACCGCGATACCGCCGCCGGGACTCGTCACGACAGCCAGCCCTCGATCATGCATTTCCACGTTTGCGGTGAGGTCGAAAGCGGCTACGGCGCGGCCATTCCCATGGAAATTGTTGTCAAGTGCGCCGCCACTGGTCAGCGCGAGCACAATGATGTCCGAATCTATCGCGTTGACCGTGATTTCGCCGGCCGCATAAATCCGATCCGAGGTAACGGTCACTGTGAAAAGCGCGCAATCGGTGGTTGCAGCCAGTTCCGCTCCGGCGCACGAGTCCAGAAAATATCCGCTGGCAGCAAAGCCGGTGTCGAGCGCACCGGTGGTCGTGATACGAGTCAGCGCTGCCTGCTTGTAGCCAGTCGCATTCGAAGTGGCGAAACCCGCAAGGATCACCGAACCATCGGATTGCAGCGCTCCAGAGTTGAGCGATGTCAACGTGCTGCCTGGGAAGCTTACCTGCCGGCAGCCGCCGGAGGCGTAATTCGTGTCCAGATCGCCCCCCTTTGTCAGCCGGCAGATTGCTCCAAAACTGCCCGAAGTCATCGAAGGTTCGGTAAGGATGATGAACGCGCCGCCGTTGGCATCTGCAATTGCGCGCCCAACGCCCACGTCGAAAAAACTGGTCGCCCGGCCGTTGTTCCCAAAACCATTATCGAGCGTGCCGTCAGGCAGCAAGCGGGCAAGTTCCAGTGTGCCAAGCTCACCTGACTCTGTGGGTTTGCCGAGAACGAGCAGCTTGCCACTTCCAGGTTGGGCCATGCCGAACAGATTTGCCGTGTTATAGCCGGCCGCACTGAAACCGATCGTGGTTACACCGTTGCCGCCAAATCCAGGATCGAGCTGGCCGTCCGGCAGCGTCGCAAACGCTGAATTGCTCAACGAAAGGATTGCCAAGCTCATGGGAATGTATCGCTGAAATGACATCGTAAATCCCCGGCTACGCTGCGCTGATAGTAGTCAAGAACGGGGGCGCCAACTTCGAAGTCGCGCCGCGCGGTTGCCTGCCACCGGATTGTTTGTAAACAGGCGTCCGGGAAAGCAGCGGGTGCCACAGAGTACACTTTTTCGCACGAGGGATGGGTTCGACTGGAAACTGCAAGGTTGGAGTGCGCGAAGGAATGATGCTTCGAAAAAAGCGTACAATTGGCCGCCAGCGCCCGGCCGCCTGCAGTACGGAAGTCCCACGCCACGTTCGAGAGGACACGCCCATGCGACGCACCTTTCCGTACTTGCTGTGTGCTTTCCTGATCGGAAACATTCTGTCCCTGACGTTTGCATCCGGCGCCTACGGCGCAACCGGAAATCTCGCCATCTATGATGAGGCGCTCGAGAACGGAAATGACTGCAGCAGCACCGGCGGTCAACCTGGCTTCCCCGTTCGGATCGGGTACATGTCGGTCGTTCACACCGGCATCTATTCGATCGGCGTGCAGGATTACATGGGCGTGGCCTTCGGCTGGTGCCCTGCCGTCAATTACTCGATAGTGAGCGACTACGACGGAATCGATTTTTGGGTGAACGGCGGAACAAGCGGTGGGGAGAACGTAAACCTCTTGCTTGGGGATCCCGCCAGCAGCGGAAATGCTGTCGCCATAGCGACGCTGGCGCAACTGTACGGCGCACCACTTCCGATCAATACCTGGGTGCACATCCAGGCGCCGTTTTCGAAGCTCCCATTCATCCATCCAGCCGGGACCCCCGACTTCAACAGCGTTTATTTTGCGGTTTTCTCGGACAGCCTCTTCTCTTTCTTCTTTCTGGACGACATTTACCTCACGGGTGCAGATATCTTCAAGAACGGTTTCGAGAGTTGAAAGGCCGCTCAAGAAGAGACAGCAAGGTAGTTCACGGAACGTCGACGTACTCGGCGACGCCGTAGAGGCCCCAGCGCTTGTACGGGAAGGTGAGCGAGTGGCGCGCCTCGTTCCAGACCAGGCTGTTGCCGGTGCAACGCAGACCCGGTACCGGCCACGGCAGCAGCACCTCGACCTGCGTCGGGCTGAGTTCGTTGCGACGAAGGATTCCGTCGGGCGGGCAGTAGTAGACGACCTCTGAACCACCGAGGTCGGCGCGTCGGACGTAGGTGAAGCTGCTGAAGCTCATCGGCAGGGACGTCAGCGTGCCGACGGCTCCGAGGGGAGCATTTGCCGGCACTGTGCGCAGAGCCGACGAATAGAGTGAATTCTGCGGTGCCATCACGTAGCGATCGTCGCTGTCGCCCGGGCCGCCGGTGTCGAGGGAGGGATCCGTGTTCGGGCCATAGTAATAAATGGTGATGCCGCAGTTTTCGCGTAGGGTACCGTCGGCGCAGAAGGAGCCGGTGTCTGCGCCGGGCTGTCCGATGAAGTGCGACAACGCCCCGGTGGTCGTGTCGAAGCCGAGGATGAAGCCGTCGCCCCAATAGGTCGCCGGGAAAAGTATGGGATCGAACGTGTAGGCGACGTACAGCACCGAAGTCGGGGTCAGCGCGAAGAATTCGGTGCCGCGAAGCTGCACGGACGTTTCGCCATCGCTTGCGCTGGCATAGGGCACGGTGCCCAAGCCCGCGAGGTGATGCCACTTCCACGTGCCGCTGGTGCGCTCGAGATACGTGATCTCGGCATTGCCGACAGCAGCATAGAGTCGGCCGCTGGTCGCGTCGACGCCCATGCGAGTCAAATACGTTGTGTAGAACGGGGTCGTCGTTGCGTCGACGTCGAGGACCGGGAATCCGACGTTGCCATTGCCGGCGATCGTGGCGACCGGGCCGCCGACGGTGACTTCGCGCATGCGAGCGTTGACCAAGTCATGGACGACGATCTTTTCCTGGCTCCCGTCGATCCAGCGTTTGGCCGAGGTGATCATCGAAAAGCGCGCCGACAGCGCGTCGCCGCCGTCGCCGTAGTACAGACCCTGGCCAACGAGCGTCCGGACGCGCCGCTTTTCTATCAGGCCGCCGAAGCCGTCGCTCTGCAGCGCTGTCACGACGACGCGCAGCTGTCCCAAAGAAATGAAGTGGAGGTTGCCGAAGGCGTCGACGAAAAAGTCACTGACCTGCGCTTCGCACGACGCCGCCTCGGTGCCGTCGGGGCAGGTACTGATGGCTTGAGTGCCGTCGCCGAGAACGCGCACCCACTGGTTGCTTGCACGATCGAAGCGGTAGATGCCGCCGGCGGTTCCGACATCCCAGGAATAGATCTGACCATCCAGGCCGCTGCGGTACACCGTGCCATAGGGAGTGGTGTTGGGGACGCTTGGGAGCTGCGCCGCTGCGGCGGCTCCATTCTCATCGAACGTGGCGGTTCCGTAGTTGCATACACTGCCGAACACCGAGGGCTGGGTCCTGGCGTGCAGGCGTATCACCGTGCCTGCGGCGACGTCCTGCTCCAGCATGAGGCCGCTGAACGTGCAGTCGTCGAGGTTGCGCGTCGGCTCCTCGCTGTAGCCAATGCCCGTGACGTCGAACGTGTCGACCGTGTTGCTGGCAGCGCGGTAGCGGCGGATGTGGCCGGCGAAAGAGCGCCGGTAGAAGTAGCTGTCGTTGGTGAACACGTCGCCGTTGCGTTGGGGCAGGATATCGCACGCGCTGCAGTCGGCCGAGAGTTGCACGTCCAGCGGTGCGATGCCGCTGTTCGACAGATCGCTGCCGCCGCCGATGAAGGTGTCCACGGTGGCCGGCAGGCCTTCGCCGTCGACGTCGACGCGACGGATCCGGTCGTAGTCCCAGACCAGCAGGCGATCGGCGAAGTCGACGGCGATGTACTGGGGCGATCGCCAGACCGCGTTGGCGGCCGGTCCGCCATCGCCGGCGGAAACCGCGCCCAGCGTCCCGAGGCGATCGAGGACGCCGCTCACGGGATTGATCCACAAGATGCCGTTGTCGCGATCTCGCAGGTAGACGACGCCGCGCGCGCTCACCGCCAGGGCGCCGGCGTCGAACGAGCCATAGCGCGCTGCGAGGCGATTGTTGATCACTCCGGCCAATGCGTTGCCGCCGAGACCGGGATCGGGATTGCCTGCGAGGAACCGAATTCCCGAGGTGTTGTAGTAGGCATTGAGCGGCGGCACGGCTTCGCGCACGCTGCTGATGCCCTTGTTGTCTGTGGCACGCACGCGCACGCCGAAGTAACCCGTGGGCTTGGGCGCACCCAACCACCGATAACAGCCGCTCTTCGGCGAACTCTCGAACGGTCCCGCGGGGCAGCTGGGATTGCCTCCCGACGGCGCCAGGGTGCAGCCGCCGTCGGCGGCATTGGCCAGGTTCTGCGCACCGGGGATCGGCGCATAGGCAATGCCGTCTTCGGTGTATTCGAGATCGATGCCGCCGGCCGCGGCCTCGCCGTTGGGAAAGTTCGCTAGCCACTTGATGACGACGTCCTCGTTGCTCTGGACCGTCGAATCGGTGGCGGCCTGTGGGGCGCATGGCGCGTTGGAGGTGGTGGCGAAGACGTTGTCGATGCTCGGTGGTGTCCCCGGGTCGTAGTCGGCCTGGCGCACGGCACTCGCCGACACCTGTCCCGCGTTGTCGCGCACCCACAGGCGCACGTAGAGCGGCGACGCCAGGAATCCCAGACGGAACGGATAGCCAACGACGTCAATCACCGCAGCCGGGGCAATCCCCGGCACCGGCGCATCGAAACGACGCCAACAGGCATCGCTGGCACCGGGTGTCGGCAGCGCGATGGAGCTGTAGACCAGTTTCAAACAAAAGGATTTGAGGAGAAAGTCGTCGTGGGCGCTGAAGTCGAACGTCGCGTTCGGAGAAGACACCGGCAGAGGCGGGTTGAGGGTGGGATCCCCCTGCACGCGAAAGTTGAACGCCGTGATGACCGGGATTTGGTCTTCAAACCCATTCTTAAAAATGACGTCCGGATCCGCGCAGAACGCGGGTCGAGGGACGAGCAGGAGGCAGCCCGCAAACGCAATGCTCACCAGCCAAGACAGAGGCGCCCGAACGCGCATTTTGCGGTCCCGAAATCCAAGGCTTCTGCAGGCGAGCGAGTATACGTCGCGGACCGGGAGAGAAACAGGGCCGCCTCCTGTCGCGGGGCGATCTGAACCGCCGGAAATTTCAAGATTCCGCCACGCGAAGGAAGCGGCGACACGACTCTTCAGACCCCAGCACGCGCTCCAACGCCGCCAGTCATGCCGCGGCAATGCCAAATTGACATCGATGATGCTTTTCGTAATACGATCACGTCATCGATTCGGAGTTTCCGATGACCGCCGCAACCGTCTCGCCGGACAACGTGGTCTACGCCACTGCGCGCGGCGCCGGCGCCACGGTCCGGATGCAGGACGCGCACTTCGAAGACTTCGAAGCCGTGCGCTTCCCGGCGAAGCGCGCATGAGCTTCTTCGCCGAGATCAAGCGCCGCAACGTGATCCGGATGGCCGGGATGTACCTGGTCGTCGCGTGGCTGATTGTGCAGGTGACGAGCACGATCCTGCCGATGTACTCGGCGCCGGAGTGGCTGCCGCGCACGATCGTGACGCTGCTGGCGATCGGGCTGCTGCCGACGCTGGTGTTCGCCTGGGCCTACGAGCTGACGCCGGAAGGGCTGAAGCGCGACTCCGAAGTGCCGCGCGAGCTGTCGATCGCTCCCGCGACCGGGCGCCGCATGGACCGGATCATCATGGCCGTGCTCGCGCTCGGGCTCGCGTACTTCGCGTTCGACAAGTTCGTGCTGGCGCCGCGGCTGCAGAAGGCCGATGTCGCCGGCATCAGCGGCCCCGACGCGAAGACGGATGCGAAGTCCATCGCGGTACTGCCGTTCGCCGACTTGAGCCAGGCCAAGGACCAGGAGTATTTCTCGGACGGCATGTCCGAGGAATTGCTGAACGTGCTCGCGAACGTGCCGGGGCTGCACGTCGTGGGGCGCACGTCGTCGTTCGCGTTCAAGGGCAGGAACGAGGACCTGCGCGCGATCGGGCAGAAGCTCGGGGTCGCGCAGGTACTGGAGGGCAGCGTGCGCAAGTCGGGCGACCGCGTGCGCATCACCGCGCAGTTGATCGACGTCGCGAACGGCTATCACCTGTGGTCCGAGACCTACGACCGGCAGTTGACGGACGTGTTCGCGCTGCAGGACGAGATCTCCAAGGCAGTCGTCGAAGCGCTTAAGCTCAGGCTGCTGCCCGAGCAGCGGCAGGGGACGCGCGCGGCACGCACCACGAGCGTCGAGGCGCACAACGAGTACCTGATCGGCCGGCAGCTGCAGAACCGCGGCAATCCGGACGATGCGCGCCGCGCCGCCGAACGTTTCGAGAAGGCCATCGAGCTCGATTCGAACTACGCCGGCGCCTACGCCGCGCTGACGATCAGCGAGCTGTCGAAAACGCAGTTCGCGCGCAGCCCGGACGAGGCAGCGAAGGCGCAGAGCCGCGCACAGCAGGCCATCGCGCGTGCGTTCGAGCTCGATGCCGACTTGCCCGAGGCCTACAGCGCGCGCGCCACTTTCCACACGGTGGTGGATTGGGATTGGAAGGCAGCGGAGTCCGACGCGCAACGCGCGCTGCAGCTCAGCCCCAACGATGCCGACGTGGTGCGCCGCGCGGCGACGACCCTGGTCACTGCAGGTCGCGAGGACGAGGCGATCGCCGCGTTGCGCCGATCGATCGAACTTGATCCGCTGGCCGCGTCGTCCTGGAGCAACCTCGGCTACTACCTCATCTGCCAGGGACGATACGAGGAGGCGCGGGCGGCGCTCGTCCGAACGCTCGAGATCACCGGCGGCACGAACGTGCTGGGCAGTTACAACCTCGGCACCGTGTGGCTGCTCGAAGGCAAGCCCGAGCAGGCCCTGGCGCAGTTCGAGCAGATCCCCGAAGGACAGTATTTCCGCCTCGTCGGCATCGCGATGGCGCAGCACAGCCTCGGTCACGCGCAGCGTTCGAAGGAAGCGCTCGACGCCTTGATCGCGCTGCCGGCGCCGCCGCCGGTCTGGATCGCCGCGGTCCACGGCTGGCGTGGCGAGCACGACGAAGCCTTCGCCTGGCTCGACCGCGCCGTGGCCGAGAAGAATTACTTCGTGCGCAACGTGCGCTACGACGCCGTCCTCGCGAAGCTGCGCGACGACTCGCGATATCCGGTATTTCTGGGGAAGATTGGATTCAAGTAGCTGTGGCAAGAAATGGAGAACGGAGTCAGAACGCCTTTATCGTCCTCGCATCCAGTTGGTAAGACACTCTGACTTCCCTAGTTGAATGCGGCGACAAGCGAAGCGCGCAAAGGTAGCGCCGCCGATCTTCATCGTCGTAATAGCAGGGCAGGAGATCGTTGCCGCGCTCACGACGTGCTTGGCAACACCGCCAAGATCGGAGTGCGCGAAGGAATGATGCTTCGCAAAAAAGCGTACGATTGGCCGCAGGCGCCCGGCCTCCTGCAGTACGGAAGTCCCACGCCACGTTCGAGAGGACACGCCCATGCGACGCACCTTTCCGTACTTGCTGTGCGCTTTCCTGATCGGAAACATTCTGTCCCTGACGTTTGCATCCGGCGCCTACGGCGCAACCGGAAATCTCGCCATCTATGATGAGGCGCTCGAGAACGGAAATGACTGCAGCAGCACCGGCGGTCAACCCGGCTTCCACTTCGAAAGATGAATCTGACCCCATTTCCTTTTGCAGACGTGCGTCCTTTGTTTGGGCACGAATTTGCGATGAATACGCCCAAGCGT
Source organism: Rudaea sp. (assembly GCA_035693405.1). Taxonomy (GTDB): domain Bacteria; phylum Pseudomonadota; class Gammaproteobacteria; order Xanthomonadales; family Rhodanobacteraceae; genus Rudaea. The sequence goes on from DASSGP010000310.1 coordinate 12,410, forward strand.
TCTTGGGCCACGTCCAACCGTTGAAACGGATCGGCTGAATCGCCCGGTCTGACTTCCACGAGTTGCAGCAGTCCGGCGCAATATTCCTTTGGCGGAGTCGCAATGAAACTTCTGGCCGCGATCGTTTTGACTTGCCTTCTTGTCGGGCTGCAGAGCGCGGCGGGCGCCGCTTCGGGCGACCAAATCTATACGCGACCCGGAAAACTCGTTGCCGCCGGCGGCACTCGCTTGAACCTCTACTGCCTTGGAACAGGAACGCCCGCGGTCGTATTCGATTCGGGCTGGGAAGACTGGGCGCCAGTCTGGACAATCGTGCAGCCGGCAGTCGCCGGATTCACACGCGCTTGCAGCTACGATCGTGCTGGCGCAGGTTTCAGCGATGCGGGCCCGCTGCCGCGCACGAGCGTGCGCATTGCCGACGAGCTGCACAGCGCGCTACACAACGCCGCAGTCAGGGGTCCCTATATTCTGGTCGGCCATGCATTCGGCGGCGACAACGTCCGCACCTTTGCGGCCCGATACATGGACGAGACTGCCGGACTCGTGCTGGTCGAAGCGGACGCCGGCGACCCCAACGGGCATCGCGGCGATGGCGAAAACATCGCGCAACTTCGCGAATGCCGCGACGCGATCGCCAATCGCAAGCCGCTCCCCCTGATGTCGCAACGCCCTGGCCAGGCGACCCGCACCTGCGCTCAGCAGTTCTTTCGCGGGCTGCCCGAGGCGGTGTGGTCGCCGCAGCTCAACGCCAAGCTGTTGGAAATCGCAAGAACCAAAGTCTCGATGTACGACGCGTTTATTTCAGAAATGGAGCAGATGCCAACGGATGAAGCCTACCTGGAGCAGCACACCGTTTCGTTCGGCGCGCGCCCTATCCGCGTGTTGACCACAGGCAACCATGGCGTTCACGCTCTTGACCCCGCGCGACCGAAGGATGCACAGCAGCAAGCGTACCAGGACAAGGTCGCGCAATCGCAAGCCAAATGGCTCGAGCTCTCTTCGAATGCCAAGCAGCTGTTCACGGACAAGAGCTCGGAATACATTCCATTTGACCAGCCGGAATTCGTCATCGATGCGATCCGTGACGCGTATGCGCAAAGCAAGTGATACCGTTCCCGGCATTAAGACGTCGATTGTCATCCCAGCCGGTGTCGCGCATTTCGTGGCGGCGAAGGAAGGCGCCGTGATCGTTCAGCTAAACGGCACCGGAAAGTTTGAAACCGACTACCTCGAGAGGTGAGCACGAGGAATCCTCGGGGACGTTCAGCAGCAACATCAAGAATGCCGTTGTCTGCTTGCCGGCACGCAGCGGTCCGCTGCTGCTGGTGCAGCGCTGCTATGCGGATGAAGTGCGCATCGGGGCCGCGGCGCAGTGACGCACGAGCCAGAGAAATAGTGACAGGTGCACTTACCGTTGAACATCCAGGAAGACTGGTTTGTGACCGCAATTCCCAGCTGTTGACGAGAAGCCTCTAACCGCTGGAGATAGCGTGTGCCAGTGCTTCGATCCCGACTTCAATTCTGTCGGCATCGTAGAACGCGAAGCTCAAACGCATGAAGTTTTTTTGGCAACCGCTGACGGAAAATGCGCTGCCCGCACGAAAACCGACCTTTAGATCACGCGCCTTGTTCAGGAATTGCCTGGTGTCTGTCTCCGGCGCGAACTTCAACCAGAAGAAATAACCCCCGGTGGGTTTCTTATAGGTAATGTCTTTTGAGAGATGGCGCATCAATGCATGGTGCATCACGTCTGTGCGCTCGCGAAATAACGTGCGCAGCGTTTGCAAATACTCGGCTTGCCAACCTTGTTCGATCACACATTGCACAATGGATGAGGTATAGGGATTCAGACCGCCGCCACTGACCACGTACGCGGTTTTCGCCAGCCGTTGCAGCAAGTTCATCTCCGCTTGAATCCAACCCAAGCGCAAGCCCGGCGCCAGTATTTTCGAGAATGTTCCCAGCGACAACACGCGACCGCTATCGAGATGCGCTGCCATTGGCGCCGGCGCATCGCCAAGATAGTCGAGCAGTTGATAAACCTCATCGGCAACAATCAAAAAACCGCGCTGCACTGCCAATTCAACCAGTCGTTGTCGGCGTTCGGCAGACAGGGTCACGCCAGTTGGATT
>DASSGP010000311.1:0-2982 GCA_035693405.1 Rudaea sp.
CTTGAACGTCGTGGTGTCGCCGGCGTGCTCGGACTGCAGTGACGTGTTGATTTCCCAGTGGCCGTCGCCCGGCGTGCCAGGATCGTCCGTCAGCATCGGCGGGCCGCCTTCGGCTTGGGCCCACGCAGAGCCCAGCGCAAGCCAGGCGCCAGCCAGCGCCATGACGCAACTACGATGATCGATTGTCCGCATGCCGCTTCGCACCCCCAGGTTGTCAAGTCGCATCGACACAACCGCCGCGCGGAATGTCTCACGCGCAACCTTAATCGCAGCTATTTGACCGTTCCGGTGCGGTCGCGCCTGTCTCGATCGGCCTATCGATATCGCGCCCGCTGCAGCATGGGCGCGCTCATCGGGGTTTTGTCCAGTCCTGCAACTGGCGCCAGCGTTCGAGCTTGCGCGCGCGCGGGATCGATGCATTCGCCGGACTCGTCGACGGCAGATCAAGTTGCGTGATGCGCGCGCGCAGCACGGCATCGAGCCGCGGCACGACGTGGCGGCGGAACGATTGCCGGGCCTTGCCGCCGTTCAGGGCGATCGCGTGAATGCCCGGGTGCGAGATCAGCAGGCCCGGGATGTCGTTCGCGACCTCGCTGTCCGGCACGATCGCGCTGTCGAGACTGCCGCGGCGCTCGCAGCGCTCGAGCACGTCCCAGATACCGATGCCGTGGCGCTGCAGGCGCGCGATGCGTTCCGCGTACGCCAGTTCCGGGCCGGCATCGAACAATTCGCCCATGAACGGCCAGAACAGATTGTGCTTGTGGCCGTAGGACTGACGCAGCTCGAGCGAACGCAGGCTCGGCACCGTGCCGAGGATCAACAACGCGCAATCCGGCGCAATCTGCGGCGGAAAACTCTCTACACAATGCTCGCTCATCTGCTTCACGGCAATTGTATACTTAGATCCTATGTATATTATGAATCAAATGTTGCAAATTCGCCGGGCCCAACATGAATGCGCCATAACATCCCATTAACCGCATGCTAAGCGGCATTTCACCGCAACTGAGTATGGTGGGTGGCGTTCACCCGTCACCCGGGTCGGGTCGGACACTCCACTCTCCACACCACAGGAGCACACATGAATCCCGATATCATCCAAGGCAAATGGACCCAGATCAAAGGGTCGCTCAAGGCAAAATGGGGCAAACTCACCGACGACGACCTGAACCGTATGGACGGCAATCACCAGTACCTCGTCGGCAAACTTCAGGAGCGTTACGGCTGGCAAAAGGACCAGGCCGAGCGCGAAATCCGCGAGTTCGAACACAGCCTGGCAAAGAAGGCCGCATAAGGGCGTTACGTTCGACCGCAATGGCACAGCAAACAACGGGTCGCAAACGCGACCCGTTGTCTTTGGCGCTTCGGCCGATTGAAGTTGCCGATTGCCTGCCGTCGATTGGGCCTTCAGCCGGCCTTCTTCAGTGCGTCAAGATCGGCGAGCACCTGGGCCGAGTTTGCCTTCGGATCGACGTCCTTGTAGTGCTTGGCAATCTTGCCGTGCGGATCGACCAAGAACGTCTCGCGGCGCGCGTAGGTGAAATTCAGGTGCGTGGCGAGCACACCGTAGGCCTTGGCGGTGGATTGCGTGTTGTCCGCCAACAGGGGGAATGGAACATGATACTTCTCTGCAAACGCCTCATGCGACTTGACGTCATCGAGACTTACGCCGAGCACCTCGGCATTCTGCTTGTGCAGTTTCGCGACGTCGTCGCGGAACGTGCACACTTCGGTCGTGCAACCCGGCGTATCGTCCTTCGGATAGAAATACAACACGACCCACTTGCCCTTGTATTGCTCCAGCGTGTGCCAGTTGCCCTTCTGATCCTGCAGCTTGAATTCGGGCGCCGCCTGGCCGTCCTGCGGCCCGCCAGCCTCATCGGCGGCAAGTGCCGCGAGCGGCGCGAGCATCAACAAACCCAACAACATCGACATCACTCGTCGCATAAGTCACCTCCAAAAGATGGTCAGCAGCTGCAGCATACGCTTCGCGCGCGTCGCTGGCGTGAACGCGCGGTAGGTTGTAGACCGGCGCGGCAGGCGCTTTCTTACATCTGGGCGAATGAGCGCTATCCTTGAGTCAACTGGGAGTCTTGCCATGACCCGTCGTTACATTGCGTCCGACCGCATCGAGGATTACGTGCTGGCGCATGCGCGCGAAAGCAAGGCCGCCAGCCGCCTGCGCGAGGAAACGGCGAAGCTGCCGCAAGCGGGCATGCAGATCGGCGCCGACCAGGCCGCGTTTCTCGCGCTGCTCGTTCGCAGCATCGGCGCCAAGCGTTGTCTCGAGGTCGGCACGTTCACCGGCTACAGCGCATTGGCGATCGCTTCGGCGCTGCCGATCGAAGGCCGGCTCGTGTGCTGCGATATCAATGCGGACTGGACCGCGATCGCGCGTCGCCACTGGTCCGCGGCGGGCGTGACCGGGCGCATCGATCTGCGGCTGGCCCCCGCCATCGATACCCTGAACTCGCTGCTCGTGCGCGGCAGCGCCGGCCAGTACGACTTCGTATTCATCGACGCCGACAAACCCGGCTACGACGCGTATTACGAAGCCTGCCTGAAACTGATGCGTCCAGGCGGATTGATGGCGCTGGACAACATGCTCTGGTCCGGCCGCGTCGCCGATCCCGATCATCACGACGCCGATACCGACGCGATCCGCGCGCTGAACGCGAAGATCCGCGACGATACACGCGTCGAGTCGGCACTGCTGACGATCGGCGATGGCGTGATGCTGGTGCGCAAGAAATGAGGCCGATCGCCCTGGACATCACGCCGGGGTCCGGCCGCGTCGCTGATCCCGATCATCACGACGCCGATACCGACGCGATCCGCGCGCTGAATGCGAAGATCCGCGACGATACACGCGTCGAGTCGGCACTGCTGACGATCGGCGATGGCGTGATGCTGGTGCGCAAGAAATGAGGCCGATCGCCCTGGACATCACGCCGGGGTCCGGCCGCGTCGCCGATCCCGATC
>DASSGP010000312.1:0-4953 GCA_035693405.1 Rudaea sp.
CGCGACTTCCGCCGCAGTCAGCCACATCCAGTTCGGCATCTTCGAGACGATGTTTCGGGTCCCGGTGACGTCATGGAATTCGGAGTAGGTGAAACCGGGGCAGACCGCGCAGACATTGACGCCGCGCGCGGCATTCTCCAGAGCCAGCGACTGCGAGAACTTGATCAGGAACGCCTTGGATGCCGCGTAAAGCGTGTGCCCCGACGAACCCGGGATCAGGCCGGCGAGCGAAGCAACATTGATGATGCGGCCGTAGCCGCGCTGCTGCATGCCGGGCAGCAATTTGTGCACAAGTTCACACGGCGAACTGACCATCACCTGGAGGAACTGTGCGTGCGCCTGCCATGGCTGCGCGTGAAAGTGACCGGGCAAGCCGTATCCCGCATTGTTGACCAGGGCGTCCACGGCGATTCCGAGGCGATCGATTTCCGCGCAAATTTGCCCCGGTGCCTGCGGATCGGCGAGGTCGGCAGCGATACATTCGACGCGGATCGCATTGCGTGACACGAGTTCGCCCGCAAGCGCGTCGAGCCGGTCACGGCGGCGCGCGGTCATGACCAGATTGGTGCCGCGCGCGGCAAGTTCGCGCGCGAAAGCCTCGCCGATGCCGGCCGAGGCGCCGGTTACCAGCGCCCAACGCGGTTGTGGGTCCACTATGCCCATGGTCTGGCTCGATGCGGAAGTCGGTCGGCAGGGTATCCTGTCCGCCGCTATCAGGGAAAGCAGCGGTGGCCGATGCCAACAACGAGCAACCAGAAACGCAGCGTCGGCGTCGGCAGCGGGCTGGCTCTCATGCTTGCCGCAGCTATCGTCTACTGGCCGGTGCTGCGGGCATTCCTGATCGACGACGATTTCCTGCTGCTGGCGTTTGCGCGGCTCCTGCGCGACCCGCTTGCGCTGTTCGCGCATGAACACTTTTCCATCGGACCGTATTTCCGCCCGCTGTCGATGAGCCTGTGGTGGGCGTCCGCGCATCTGTTCGGCAATGCGATCAGGCCGCAGTACGTGCTGAACCTGTGCTTGCACGTCGGCGTGAGCCTGGCGTTGTGGCATCTGTTGCGCACAGCCACGCGCCTGCCGCGCGCCAGCTTCCTGCTGGCGCTGATGTTCGCGACGCATCCGATTGCGATCGGCACGGCGTCGTGGCTATCGGATCGGTTCGATCTGCTCTGCTCACTGTTTGCATTGCTGGCAATGCGGCTGGCGCTGGAATATAGGCGCGCACCGTCATCCGCCCGGTTGTTCGGCACGATTGCACTGTGCTCGTGCGCGGTTCTCTCGAAGGAGACCGGATTGGCAGCCGCGGTTGCGGTCATCGTCATGTGGTTGCCGGCATTTGGCGCGCATGGGCGCAATCATGCGCGCGCCGCTGCGGCCGCCATGGCGCTGGCCGTCGTGGCCTGGATAATGTGGCGAGCGCAAGTCGCCGGTGCCGCTGCGCTGCCGTACGGACAAGTCCCGCTGACATCGCTGCTCTGGCAGGGAGGCATATCGGAGCTGGCGTATTTCGCCAGCAACCTCACGGGATGGGCGCGGTTGTCGGCCGTTGGGCGCATTGCCTTGTGCACGGCGGTTGCCGCATTTGCAGCTGGCTTGGGGATGACCATGATGCAGCCGCGCAGCGCCAGTGGCCCAAGCCGCGAACGCCGCGTCCTGTGCGCGGCGGCCCTGCTGGCGGCAATGGCGGCAATCGCGATGCAGGCCCCGATCACCTACACCTGGCGTGTGCAATTCGTGCCGGCAATGGACGTCAATGCGATCGTGTCCAATTCGCGCCTGTTCTACTTTCCGCTGTGCTGCATCATGATCCTGGCGAGCCTGGCTTGTTCAAGCATTTGGGACGGACGATCGGTCATCCCGCAGCGCGCACGCGCGCTGCTGGTCGCAGCCGTGACAATCGCCATCGCCGCGTGGTCGGTACAGGCGCACAAGCTCGCGCGTGATTTCCGCCGCAGGACGATCGTGCCGCGGGAGCTGATTCTTGCCGCCGTCGACGCCGTGGCACGCGCGCCGCACGCATCGGCCGACTGTCACGTATACCTTCTCGGAATCGGCTATGGCATCGAGGAAAATGTCCTGAAGACACTGCCCGATGCGGTCGTCAAGGCGCTGATCGGCGACTTGGCCGCGATTCAGAATTGCCTGCTGCAATCCGAACAGGCCGCGTGGCTCAACCTCGTCGGCGGAGTTCCGCTGTCAGCTGCGACGGCGGAGCCGCTGACTCCAGCCTACGGCAACGGCCTGCCGCTGCCGTGGCTGCAAGTCGGCGGCGTGCAGGTTGTCTATCTGGATCTGCCGGCGAGCGTAGACGCGCGAGCGATCCCGCAGGCGGTGTTCCTGGCGCGGTTCGGCGATCGCTTCGAGGATGTAACGGCGCAGATACGCAGCGGCGAGCGCCGCGTGCAGTTCTTCTGCGCCCGCGCTTCGCCGTACTGTCGCTAGATCGTCGCGCCGGTCGCGCGGCAAGCCGCAGCTTGCTGGCGCCCGGGCTGCTGGCTATGCTGCGCGATCTTTCGCAGCCACCGCCGCAGCCATGCGCCGCAAACTCGTCGCCGGAAACTGGAAGATGCATACGTCGAGAGCGTCCGCCGACGCGCTCGTGCGCGCGATCGCCGCAGCACGTGTCGAAGGCGCCGACGTCGCCGTATTTCCGCCGTACGTCTATCTCGCCGAACTGATTGCCCAGCATCGCGGCGGCGCAGTCGCCATCGGCGCGCAGGATGTGAGCGAACACGCTCAAGGCGCCTTCACCGGTGAAGTCGCCGCAAGCATGCTCAGGGATATCGGCGCCACGCATGTGCTCGTCGGGCACTCCGAACGCCGCCAGTACCACGGCGAGTCGAGCGCCCGTGTGGCCGCGAAATTCGCCCAGGCTCAGGCGGCAGGACTCATCCCGGTCCTGTGTATCGGAGAAACGCTCGAGCAGCGCGATGCCGGCGCCACGGAGGCGATAGTCGGCGAGCAGCTCGACGCGGTGGTCGGACACAGCGGGATCGGCGCGCTGGCCGCGGCCGTCGTGGCCTACGAGCCGGTCTGGGCAATCGGGACGGGGCGCACAGCCACGCCCGCCCAGGCCCAGGCGGTCCATGCCTTCATTCGTGGCAAACTGGCTGCTGTCGATGCTACAATTGCCAGCTCGCTGCGCGTCCTGTACGGCGGCAGCGTGAAACCGGCCAACGCCGCGGAACTGTTCGCCCAGGCGGATATCGACGGCGGCCTGATAGGCGGCGCATCGCTGGTCGCCGAGGATTTCCTCGCCATCTGCGCTGCGGCGCACCCCTGAATTGCATATTTGAATCAATCCGGATTTTTGAAATGTTGCTTACCCTGTTCAATGTTGTTTACGTGCTGGTTGCGATCGGCATGAGCGTGCTGATCCTCCTGCAGCGCGGAGCCGGCGCACAGGCCGGTTCGGGTTTCGGCGGCGGCGCTTCGGGTACGGTGTTCGGCGCGCGTGGCGCGGCGACGTTCCTGTCGCGCAGCACCGGCGTGCTGGCCGGGTTGTTCTTTCTCCTGAGCCTGGTCATGGGTATCTACCTCGGATCCTCCGGGACGCAGCGGCCGGCCGACGATCTTGGCGTGATGAGCGGTGTCGAAACGGCCGCGCCGAAGGCGCCGGCGGCTCCGACTGGCGGCGACGTGCCGGCAGCTCCTGCCGCTGCGGCGGCGACGGATGCTTCGGACAAGCCCGTCGCGACGGACAAGCCTGCGGCGACGGACAAACCGGCCGCGACCGACAAGCCGGCGGCGAAGGACGGCGGCAAGGATGTGCCGAAGCCAGCCGAGCCGGAGAAGCACTGACCGGCAGGCAGTCGCGGAAAAATCAGCCCAGGTGGCGGAATTGGTAGACGCACTACCTTGAGGTGGTAGCGCCGACAGGCGTGGGGGTTCGAGTCCCCCCTTGGGCACCATCAAACACAAAGCCCGCGTCATGCGGGCTTTTTGTTGCCTGCGTATCCTGGCCGCACGGGCAGCTCGGAATGCCCGCGTCTACCCAGTTGATGCACGTCAAGGTGCGGGCGACGCAAGCCGGTTAGGTTGGCCAAGGCGGTCTTCGCTGCATTGCGCAACGCCATGCGCGCGTGCGAAAATTTCAAAGCTGTGCTGCGACAAACAAGCCCGAGAGGTTCCGCTGCCCGTGTTGGCTGAATATCTGCCGATTCTGTTGTTCCTGATCGTCGCCGGCGGCATCGGTGTTGCGCTGCTTGCGATCGGCGCGCTGCTGGGTCCGCGCACGGCGAACAAGGAAAAGGCGGCCCCATACGAATGCGGCTTCGAGGCGTTCGAGGACGCGCGCATGCAGTTCGACGTGCGCTATTACCTGATCGCGATCCTGTTCATCATCTTCGATCTGGAAATCGCTTTCCTGTTTCCATGGGCCGTCGTCTTCAAGCAGATCGGCATCGTCGCGCTGGTTGAGATGGCTATGTTCCTGCTGTTGCTGCTTTTGGGATTTGTATACTGTTGGAAGAAGGGAGCGCTCGAATGGGAGTGATCGAACCGCTCAGCACGCAGAGCAGCGTCGCCAAGCATTTCATGCACAATCCGGTGCCCACGGGCCCGGTCGACGACATCCTGCGTCCCGGTGGTGACAACCCCTTGGTCGAGCGCGGTTTCGCTACCGCTTCGCTGGACAGCCTGATCAACTGGGCGCGCACTGGTTCGATGTGGCCGATGACGTTCGGGCTGGCCTGCTGCGCGGTCGAGATGATGCACGCCGGCGCGGCGCGCATCGACCTTGACCGCTACGGCGTCGTGTTTCGCGGCAGCCCGCGCCAGAGCGACGTGATGATCGTGGCCGGCACGCTGGTGAACAAGATGGCGCCGGCATTGCGCCGCGTCTACGACCAGATGCCGAACCCCAAGTGGGTCATCTCGATGGGCTCGTGCGCGAACGGCGGCGGGTATTACCACTATTCCTACGCGGTCGTGCGCGGCTGCGATCGTATCGTT
>DASSGP010000313.1:0-5487 GCA_035693405.1 Rudaea sp.
GATCTGACGCGCTACCAGGCGCTGGACAAGGTTGCCGGCTGGGTATCGTCGCTGTCGCTCGAACTCGGCGCCGCCGCATGAATGTATTTTCGCGACAGACGCCCGAGGCGCGCGGCCTCGGCATGACTTCGCAGCGGGCGCGCGACCGGCTGGTCGAGCGGCTCAAGTCCGAAGGCATCGCTGACCGCCGCGTGCTCGATGTCATCGGCCGCCTGCCGCGGCATCTGTTCATCGAAGAAGCGCTGGCCTCGCGCGCCTACGAAGACACGGCATTGCCAATCGGACTCAGCCAGACGATCTCGCAGCCGTGGGTCGTGGCGCGCATGACCGAGGCGGTGATCGAGGGCAAGGTGCCGGACAAGGTGCTCGAAGTCGGCACCGGCTCGGGCTATCAGGCGGCCGTGCTCGCCGCGCTGGTGAAAAGTGTGTATACGGTCGAGCGCATCGAGGAACTGCTGCGCAACGCACGCCGGCGTTTCCGCAAGCTCGGCATCGAAAATATCCGGTCCCGGCACGCGGACGGCCGGCTCGGGTGGCCCGAACATGCGCCGTATGACGCGATCATCCTGACGGCAGCGGGCGAGCAGGTCGATCCCGGACTGTTCGCACAACTTGCCCCGGACGGCGTGCTCGTCGCTCCGGTCGGCCCGCCAGGTCAGCAACGTCTGCTGCGCTTTCGCCACGGTGAAAAAGGCTGGACCAGTGATGCGCTCTGCACGGTGAGTTTCGTGCCGCTGCTCGGAGGCGTGACTTGATGAAGCGCAATAGCAGCTGGCACGGACCGTCCCGGGTCCGCGGCAGTGGCGACGTGGCACGCGGCGGCGGAAAGCCGCCAGCGAAATTCCTGTTTCCCGGTGGCGTCACCGATGCGAAAGGCTCAAGGTTGTCGCGTAGCTTCCGGCCGCCGGTTTCCTGCGACGAAAGGTTGTCCAGCTGATGCGTATTTTCAGGCCGTTGTACGAATACGCGTTGCGCTGGTCCGCGCACCCGCACGCCCCATGGTATCTGGGCGGTCTGAGCTTCATCGAGGCGTTTATCTTCCCCGGCGCGCCGGAGATCATGCTGGTGCCGATGACGCTGGCCAAGCCGCAGAAGTGGGCCAGCTACGCCACCATCAGCCTCGCGTGCTCGATGCTTGGTTCCGTAATCGGGTACATGATGGGCCATTATGGGTTTGAGCTTGCGCGGCCCATGCTCGATAACCTTGGCTGGTCGTCGGCGATTGACGCTTACGTCATCAAGCTCAAGGCACTCGACGCCTGGGCCGTATTCTGGCTGCTGGTTGTTGGCGGATTTACGCCGGTCCCCTTGAAGATCTTCACCTGGGCTTCGGGCATCGTCGGCGTCCCGATGCTTGCCTTTCTCGCCGCCATGCTGGTCGGACGTGGCAAACGCGTGTACCTCCTGTGCGGCCTGATCCGGCTCGGCGGCGAGCGCGCCGAGCAAACGGTTCACCGCTGGATCGAGTGGCTCGCGTGGGGCGTGCTGCTGCTGCTGGTCCTCGTCGGCCTCTATTTCAAGTTCCTGCACTGATCCTATGAAGGCTCGTCCCGCGATCCTCACGCTGATGGACCAGGCTCGCTCAAGTCGAGACCTGCTGCACGGCGTTCAAGCGAGCGGGCATCTGCTGAATCGCGTGCCTGCCCTCGGTGCGATCGCAGGATTGCTGCTGGCGTCATGCGCATCCAGTCCGCCGGCGCCAGTAGTCAATTTGTCGACCACGGTGGAGTCGTCGGCGACTGAAGCCACGACGCGCAAGGCCGCTAGCGCAGGAGCTACCTACCGGGTCGTGCGCGGCGACACGCTTTACGCGATCGCGTTTCGCAACGGCGTCGATTTCCGCGAGCTCGCGGCCTGGAATGGAATCGAGCCGCCGTATCGGATTTATGCCGGGCAGGACCTGCGTCTGGGCCCTGCGACGGGAGAGCAGACGAACTCGCACGTTGCCATGGTGGCCCCGGCAGCGCCTCCGCGCGCTCCAGTGGCCGCCGCGTCCGCCACCCCATCCGGTCCGGCGACCCAAACCGCCAAGCCGGCGGCGACCGGGGGCGGAATGTTCGAGGACGTGCCTGCGACGCCACCAGCGCAGGCTCGCGAGGAGTCAACTTCGGCCCCCGCACCCATGGCACGTTCAGAGTCGGCAGACGTGCTGGCGGCGCCAGCGGCTGCTGCCGTGCCGCCATCCAAGGCAACCGTTGCCGAAGCCCCGGTCAGACCCGCGCCGCCGCAGAAGGTACCCGATGAAGGCGCCGTCAATGGCGCCGGTGGACTCGCATGGCGCTGGCCGGGCAAGGGTCCGCTGATCGGCAGCTTCGTCGCCGGCGATCAGACGCGCCAGGGCATCGATATCGGCGGAACGGCCGGTGATCCCGTTCTCGCCGCAGCGGACGGCGAGGTGGTATACAGCGGCAACGGCCTGCTCGGCTACGGCGAGTTGATCATCGTCAAGCACAATGCGAGCTTCCTGTCGGCCTACGGCCACAACCGCAAGCGCCTCGTGCAGGAAGGTGACAAGATCAAGGCCGGGCAGCAGATCGCCGAAATGGGATCGAGCGCAAGCGCGCGCGACGAATTGCATTTCGAGATCCGCAAGAACGGCAAGCCGGTCAATCCGATCGACTACCTGCCGGCGCGCTGAGGCGCTGTCCAATCGACTAGAGACATCGTCGGGATGCGTCCACCGGCGCCCGATCGGCGCCGCGACGGAGTATTCTTCAGCGCATGGGCTTGCTGCCTTCCGCCGCTGAACTTGAAACCGAAGACCTGTTCGAGCTGATCGACGCGATCGAGCCGCAGGATGAGGAAACGCGCAATTCCACCAGCGCGTACCTCAACGAGATCGGCTTGATCCCGCTGCTGAGCGCCGACGACGAGTTGCGCCTGGCGGCGCTTGTCAGGGCAGGCGACACCGAGGCGCGCCGCCAGATGATCGAGGCGAACCTGCGGCTCGTCGTTGCCGTCGCGCGCGGCTATGTCGGCCGCGGCGTGGCGCTGCTGGACCTGATCGAGGAAGGCAATCTCGGCCTGATCCGCGCCGTCGAGAAGTTCGATCCCGATCGCAAACTGCGTTTTTCCACGTATGCCGTGTGGTGGATTCGCCAGTCGGTGCAGCACGCGCTGATGCACCAGAGCCGCACCGTACGCGTTCCGGTTCATGTGCTGCGCGAACTTGCCCAGGTATTGCGCGCGCGCAGGCAGTTGATCATGAGCCTGGCGCGTCCGCCGACGATGGAGGAACTCGCGCAGGCCATCGGCAAGAACCCGACTGCGGTTGCAGAGTTGTTCTGCGTCACCGAACACATCAGCTCGCTCGACGCGCCGCGATCCGACACCGACGATCGCGCGCTGCTCGAGCAGATGGTCAGCGAGGAAACAGTCGGACACGGGCCGGCTGAGGACGCACCGACGAGCCGCATCGATGCGTTGATCGCCGAATTGCCGCCACGCCAGCGCCACGTGCTCGAGCGGCGCTATGGACTCAACGATCACGGCGTGCAGACATTGGCCGAAATCGCTGCCGAGTTTGGATTGACGCGCGAACGCGTCCGCCAGATCCAGAGCCAGGCTCTGGGCAAGCTGCGTGTCCTGGTTGAACGCCAGGTTTGAGTGAGCCTAGTGTCCTGTTCCGCAAGTACCATCAAATAATTCCGGCGTCTTTCGCCGCGATCCTGCGTTGCGTCGGGCAGGAGCCCAAGTGCCCCGGAGGCCATGGATGGCCGAGAGGGGCCTCGTCGTCGCCGTAGCCCCACTACGCCTCCTCCTCGCGCCTTGTCTCGCGGCGAAATCCATCCGGAATTTCTTCGCGTTACTTGCGGAACAGGACACTAGCCCGGGAGCAGGAACACCGCGACCGCCCGCCGCCCTTCGCCGATCAGCACATTGAACGTACGCGCCGCGGCGGCATTGTCCATCGCCTCGAGGCCGACGCGGCGCTTGAGGAATTCGGCAAGCACGGCCGCTGGAGGAAACGTGATGCGGGCGCCGGTGCCCAACAGCACGACTTCGGGTTCGAGCGACAGCACTTTCTCGATGGCGGGTGCGTCGAGGTCTTCGACCCGGCGCGGCGGAAAATCCTCGATTACAGCCTCGGCATTGAGCAGCAGGCTGCGTTGGTACACGCGATCGATGATGGTGACCGAACTGGCGTCGGCCTTGCGCACGAACAGCTGGCGCTCGTTGCGGTGTTCGGTCAGCTGCATGTTCGTATCGTCGAGCGGATCCCGTGTCGGCTTGCATCCCCGCGCTGCACGGGATGCCGACATATCGAGGAGTGGATCCCGTGTCGACGCACGTCCGTGTACTGCACGGGATGCCGACATCCTGTCGTCACTTGGGTAGTGCCAGCTTCGGCTTGTCGGCGTTGCGCCGATAGAAACAGGCGACCTTGCCGATGCTCTGCACCAGTTCCGCATGACCGGCCTCGGCAAGCTTGCCGATCTGCGCGGCACGCTCCCCACGATCGTCTCCGGCCAGTTTGACCTTGATCAGCTCATGGTCATCCAGAGCGACGGAGAATTCGGCGATCAGGGCGTCGCTGACCCCCTTGTTGCCGACCATGATGACCGGCTTCAGGCTGTGGGCGAGGCCGCGCAGGTAGCGTTTCTGGCTGGAACTAAGGGACATCAGTTGTGTGACCGAACGAGGGAAAAAGGCGACGAGTGCAGGGCATCCCGGCTTGTGACAGGGTATCATGCCGCCATGCAGCATTCGCATCGCAGGGTCGCCTGAGCGTGGCGCGCAGCAAGTCCAGTGCGCGCTGGCTCAAGGAGCATTTCAGCGACCCGTACGTGAAGCGGGCGCAGGCCGAGGGCTGGCGTTCGCGCGCCGTGTTCAAGCTTGAGGAACTGCTCGAGCGCGATCGCCTGCTCAAGCCGGGCATGGTCGTGGTCGACTTGGGTGCAGCGCCGGGCGGCTGGTCGCAGATGGTGCGCGAGAGCCTGCGCGAGCGCGGGCAGGACACAGGCCGGATCGTTGCGCTGGACATCCTGCCCATGCAGGGGATCGGTGGTGTGGAGTTCATCGAGGGCGATTTTCGAGAGGAATCAGTGCTAAAGCGCTTGGAAGCGCTGCTGAATGCCCAGCCGGTCGATCTTGTGCTCTCGGATATGGCCCCCAATATCAGCGGCGTGGAGTCAGTCGACCAGGCGCGGGCAATGCAACTGGCGGAGCTGGCCCAGGCGTTTGCGGCTGCGCATCTGAAGCCGGGAGGAGCGTTCCTGACAAAACTCTTTCAGGGACGTGGATTTGACGATTACTTACGTGGCTTGCGCGCAGACTTCGAGCGCGTCAGCATTCGCAAGCCGAAGGCATCGCGGGCACGCAGTGCCGAAGTGTATGCGCTCGCGACCGGGCGGCGTGGCACTGATGCGGTTGGCAGTTTACCCAAGGTATCGAAATGAACGAAATGGCAAAGAATCTTCTGCTCTGGGTCGTGATCGCGGTCGTCCTGATCGCCGTGTTCCAGAGCTTCAATCCGCGCAGCGATCC
>DASSGP010000314.1:0-2307 GCA_035693405.1 Rudaea sp.
TTCCTCGTCGGGAATTTCGCACTCGAATTCCTCTTCGAGGGCCATGACCAGCTCGACCGTGTCGAGCGAGTCCGCGCCCAGATCGTCAACGAACGAGGCGTTCGGCGTTACCTCATCTTCCTTGACGCCAAGCTGTTCGACGACGATCTTCTTGACGCGTTCTTCAATGCTGCTCATGTGTGCAAAACCTCACGAGGGAGAATAATTTCGAGACCCGGGACTGCAAGCGCGCGGATTGTAGTGGATGGCCCCGCGAAGCGCCAGCGAACGGGTGTTTTAAGGGCGGTTTAAGGGCGGTCTACGCCATGTACATGCCGCCGTTCACGTGCAGGGTCTCGCCGGTGACGTAGCTGGCGGCCGGCGACGCCAGGAACAGCACGGCCTGCGCGATATCGTCCGGCGCGCCGAGGCGGCCCAAAGCGATCTGCGTCAGCAGCGCCTGGCGTTGCTCTTCGCTGAGCGAGCGCGTCATGTCGGTATCGATGAATCCCGGCGCCACGACGTTCACCGTGATGCCGCGCGAACCGATCTCGCGCGCCAGGGACTTCGAAAACGCGATGATGCCGGCTTTCGCCGCAGCGTAGTTCGCCTGGCCCGGGTTGCCGGTCACGCCGACGACTGAGGCAATGTTCACAATGCGGCCTTTGCGCGCCTTCATCATGCCGCGCATCACGGCCTTGGACGTGCGATAGACCGAACTGAGGTTGGTGTCGAGAGTCGCATTCCAGTCGTCGTCTTTCATGCGCATCAACAACTGGTCGCGGGTGATCCCCGCATTGTTGACCAAGATCGACACCGGTCCGAATTCCTTGCCGATCGCATCGATCAGCGCCTCGACGGCGGCGCCGTCCCTGACGTCGAGCACGCGGCCCGCGCCACCGGCCGGCGACAGCCGCTCCGAAATCGCAAGCGCGCCGGACTCGCTCGTGGCGGTGCCGATGACGCGGGCGCCATGTGCAGCCAGCGTCTGCGCGATCGCAGCTCCGATGCCACGGCTCGCACCGGTGACGAGGGCGATCTCACCCTGAAGTACTGCGCTCATCGGCTACTCCAATGTCTCAGTTCGAAGATTTGACTGCCGGCCAGACCACGGCCTGCGCCACGATCACGGACTTGCCGTCGAACGTCAGCGCCGGGGAACCATGCAGCACGTAGCCGAGAGCGAGCGCCGTGCTGACGCGCCGACAGAACGCGTCATCGTCCACGCCGGTGAGCACACGATAGATCGGCAGGTTGTCCGGAGGGCTGCTCATGCGAAGCCTACCTCTTTACGGTCGACCAGTCCGCGATCGCCTGAGCCAGCTCCGCCGGCGCACCGATGGCGCGGCCATCGATCGCGCGCTCGATGCGCTTGAGCAGGCCGACGAGCACCTTGCCGGGTCCGCACTCGGCGGCGCGCGTCACGCCGCGAGCGGCAAGTTCGTGGACGCATGCAGTCCAACGCACGGGCATGTACAGTTGCCGCGCCAAAGCGCCGCGAATCTCCTCGACCGTGGCGTAAGACTTGGCCTCAACGTTTTGAATGACCGGAATTTTCGGGGTAGACCATACGACGCTTTCGAGGCGGGCCGCCAGCTTGTCGGCCGCGTCGCGCATCAGTCCGCAGTGCGACGGCACGCTGACCGCGAGCTTCACGGCCTTGCGCACGCCGAGTTCGGCCAGACGAGCGAGCGCGCGATCCACGGCTTCGGTATGACCGGCGATGACGAGCTGTCCCGGGGCGTTGTAGTTGGCCGGTGCGACAACCTGGCCTTGCGCGACTTCGGCGCAAACCTGGGCGATCTGCGCGTCGTCACCGCCAAGAATCGCCGCCATCGCACCGACTCCTTGCGGCACCGCGGCTTGCATCAGGCGCCCGCGCTCGGCAACGACTGCCGCGGCGTCCGTAAGCGACAACGCGCCCGCGCACACGAGAGCTGTGTATTCACCGAGGCTGTGCCCGGCCAGGATACCGGGCTCGAGTCCGTGCAATTCCTGCCACACGCGCCACACGGCGACCCCGGCCGCGAGCAGTGCCGGCTGGGTGTTGTCGGTGCGGTTGAGGAGTTCTTCCGGACCCTCCTGGGAAATCGTCCACAAATCGGCGCCGGCGCCAGCCGAAGCCTCCTCGAACGTGGCCTTGACGACCGCATACTCGCTGGCCAGTTCGGCGAGCATTCCCAAGGCCTGCGAACCCTGGCCGGGGAAGACGAAAGCGAGTGCTGAGGACTGAGGGTTGATAGCTGTGGGCATCGATGACTCGGATGAAATCGGTTTCATTGAAATAAGAGACGCGGGTAGAGGAAGGTTCGGCGCGATGAGGCGCTT
>DASSGP010000315.1:0-3714 GCA_035693405.1 Rudaea sp.
CGCCGCGGACCGCGGTGCGTATTCCTTCTCCTACGACGCCGACGGCAAGGGCTGGCGATGGCTGCGCCGCAACGACGACGGCACCATCCTCAGCACCGACGTCGCCGGCGGCTTCGTCGGCGCCACGCTCGGCCCATACGCACGCATCGAGACGACCCAATAGAGGGAAAAATGCGAGCCGCGCATCGTGCGGCGAAATTCGCAGCGGCCTGGCTGCCGTTGATCTGCGCGGCGATGGCGGCGCTTGCGGCGATTACGCAGCGATTGAACTGCGCATGGTGGCGGTGCTGATGGTGGTGGCGGATATCGTCGATGACGTGATCTGCGGCGACGGGTTGCCGTCGAGCTCAATCGGCGTGCCAGTCCCCGACTGATGGCATACCTCCGGACGTTCGCGTAAGTCGATACCGCTCAGTCTTACGCTGAACCCGCTGACGCGTTCGATGGCCTCGTCGTATAAGGCTTGTGGAAAGGCACTCAACGCTACTCGTTCGATCCTGTCGATCTCCGCTCGCAGCCTGAGACGACGTGCCGCTTGGGAGAGATCCGGCGGAGTGGACCGTTCTCGAGGCAGTGCGCCAGGCCCTTGGTCGGCTGCCGCCGTGAAGGAAATGCGTCCAAAGCGGAGCGCCAGACCTGGCTTCGACGCTCGAACGTCTGTGCGGTAACTACATGAATATGCAGACGAATATGTGCTCACTCGGCAATGTTCCGCCGCTGCATAGACCTTAGAGACAACGACAGACTTCATCACCCGTCACATTTATTGTACCGACGGGTATTGATAATTACCTGTCTAGGCTATAATATACATCGCACTTATGAGCACGACAGATAAAACCACGTTCGGCATCCTGGTCACCGATGTGACGCGGCTGATGCGCAAGCATTTCGACCGGCGCGCGGTGCGCTTCAACCTGACCCGTGCGCAATGGCGTGCGTTGAAGCTGCTGAGCCACCGCGAAGGCATGACCCAGAGCGACCTGGCCGAGATGATCGAGATGGAGCCGATCGCGGTCGGCCGCGTCATCGACCGCCTGCAGAAGGCCGGATTCGTCGAGCGCCGCGCCGACCCGAACGACCGGCGCGCCTGGCGCTTGTACCTGACCGCGCGCTCGCATGCCGTCGTCGACGACATGGACCAGATATCCAACGGTCTGTTCCGCGACGCGCAGAAGGGCATCTCGGCGGCGGATTTGAAAACGATGATGAGCGTCCTCGGACGCATGAAAGACAACCTCAACGCGTTGGACAACGCGGAAGAATGATTCGGAGTAAAGCAATGACGGACAAACAACCGGGCGCAGCAGAAGTCGAAGTGGCCAAGCCAGCACAGCGCAAGCGCAGGAACATGCTGCTGTGGATCCTCGGGCCCGCGCTCGTGATCGGCATCGCCGGCTACGTCTACGTGACGTCGGGCCGTTACGTGTCGACCGACAATGCCTATGTGCAGGCCGACCACGCGACGATCGCGCCGCAGATCAGCGGCCGCGTCGTCGAAGTGCTCGTGCACGACAACCAGCCGGTCAAGGCCGGTGACGTGCTGTTCCGTATCGATTCGCAGCCGCTCGAAATCGCCATGACGCGCATGCAGGCGCAAATGGAAACGGTGCGCAGCCTGCTCGATGCCGGCCGCGCAGGCTATCGCTCCGCCCAGGCCGATCTGAGTTCGGCCGACGAAACGCTGCGCGTCAACGAGCGCCAGTTCGAACGCATGAAGGAGATGCGCGCCAAGGGTCTGGTCGCGCAAAAGGACGTCGACGACGCGGCGAACAACTACGCGAATGCGCGCGGCAAACGCGATTCCGACGTTGCGGCGATAAGCAAGGCCGAAGGTCTGCTCGGCGGCTTGCCGAAGACGAAGAACGAGGACCTCGCCGGCTTCAAGCTCGCGCAGGCGCAGTACGAACAGGCCAAGCTCGATCTGGAACACGCCACCGTGCGCGCGCCGATCGACGGTGTGGTCGGCAAGGTCACGCTGCAGCCCGGCGACTTTCTCGCGACCGGCCAGGCGGCGATGCCGCTGGTCGCGACGAAGGCCCTGTGGGTCGACGCGAACTTCAAGGAAACCGATCTCACGCATGTCGGTCCCGGCCAGGCGGCGATGGTCGAAGTCGATACCTACCCGGGCAGGAAGTGGAAGGCGCATGTCGCCTCGATCAGTCCGGCATCGGGTTCGGAGTTCTCGCTGCTGCCGGCGCAGAACGCGACCGGCAACTGGGTGAAGATCGTGCAGCGCATTCCGGTGCGCGTGGTGATCGACGATCAGGGCGAGGGTCCGACGCTGCGCGCCGGCATGAGCGCCATTGTGGAAATTGATACCGGCAAGCAGAACTCGCTGCTCGGCCGCCTGCAGGGCGCGAAGGAGCCCGAGCCGGCCGCGCGCGTCGCAGCGAGCGCCAGTCAGGAATTGAAGGTCAACTAAACCGTCGTCATGCCCGCGGCTGTCAACAGCGGAGCTGGTCATGGCCCGAAGGGCGAGCTGCGGATGCAGCGAGTAATGACGGCAACTTTCACAGGCCTCCGAGTCACGCTGGATAGCACATGAGTCAAACCGCCACCCATCGCGAAGTCGCCAATCGCGGCCTGCTGGTCGTGTCGGTCATGCTCGCCACGCTGATGCAGGCGCTCGATACGACGATTGCGAACGTCGCGCTGCCGAACATGCAGGGTTCGCTGTCGGCGACGCAGGACCAGGTTTCCTGGGTGCTGACCTCGTACATCGTCGCTGCCGCGATCGCCACGCCGGCGACCGGCTGGCTCGCGTCCGTGATGGGCCGCAGGCGCTTGCTGCTGATCGCCATCGCTGGATTCACGATCGCATCGGTGCTCTGCGGAATCGCCGGCAGCATCGGCCAGATGGTCGCATTCCGGCTGCTCCAGGGTCTGTTCGGCGCTGCGCTCGTGCCGCTGTCGCAATCGACGTTGCTCGACGTGTATCCGCGCGAGAAGCACGGCTCGGCGATGGCGCTGTGGGGCATGGGCGTCATGGTCGGCCCGATTCTCGGCCCGCCGCTCGGCGGCTGGCTGACTGACGCCTACAGCTGGCACTGGGTGTTCCTGATCAACGTGCCGATCGGCGCGCTGGCGCTGCTCGGCGTGGCCGCGAGCCTGCCGACCGACGATACGCGCGCCTCGCGCTTCGACTGGCGCGGGTTCGCGTTCCTGGCGGTCGGCATCGGCGCGCTGCAGCTGATGCTCGATCGCGGGGAATTGAAGGACTGGTTCGGCGCGACCGAAATCCAGATCGAGGCCGCGCTCGCCTTCCTCGGCTTCTATCTGTACGGCGTGCACTGGTACACGAGCAAGCGCCCGTTCCTCGACCTCGGCCTGTTCCGCGACCGCAACTTCCTCGCCAGCAACATCTTCATCTTCGTGCTCGGCGTCGTCCTGTTCGCGACGATGGCGCTGCTGCCGCCGTTCCTGCAGAACCTCATGAACTATCCGGTGGTCACGACCGGGATGCTGCTGGCGCCGCGCGGCGTCGGCACCCTGATTGCGATGATGCTGGTCGGCCGCCTGCTCGCGCGCGGCGTCGACGCGCGCCTGCTCGCCGGCGTCGGCATGACGCTGACCGCGTATTCGCTGTGGCAGATGGCGCAGTGGAGCCCCGACGTGCCGGAGTCGATCCTCGTGACGACCGGCGTCGTCCAGGGTCTCGGCCTCGGCCTCGTGTTCGTGCCGATCTCGACGGTGGCCTATTCGACGCTGCCG
>DASSGP010000316.1:0-6205 GCA_035693405.1 Rudaea sp.
GCGCACCCGGCGGTCACCTGCGCGATTCCCGGCACCAACAATCCCAAGCACATGCTCGAAAACATCGAGGCCGGTATCGGCATCATGCCGGACGCGGCGATGCGCGCGAAGATGGCCAAGGAGTTCGAAAGCACCTGACGCTGACGGAACGGCCGCACATCGAACGGGCCAAGCGACCACGTGGCCGCAGAGGCCAAGATCGATAACCTCGCCTGCCGGAGCCAGGGCGCCAGTGCTGGCCGCCCGGGCCCCTGGGCTCTGCCGACTTTGGCGCGAGGTCAGCTTGCTCGGCAACCATCCTTACGATGGCGCCTGAAAGCGCACTCGCTGCCGGCGCTGGCGCCACGGCACGCTCACGGGAACGTCTCGAAATTGCCGGCGAAGATCGTGTCGTCGAAGTAGGTGAAGCACGGCGAAAATTCCGACGTATTGCCGTTGGCGTCGGTCGCGATTGCCGTGACCGTGGTAAAGGGCGACACGAAGTAACCGTTCAGCGGCAGCTGGAATGCGATCGAACCTTGGCCCTGCACGGTGATGTTCGGAATCGTGAACTGCATGTAGCCGGCGCTGAACTCGCCTTCGCCGTAACCGGACGCGTCGCACGCCTGCGAGCTGTAGGCCTCGATCGTGTACGTGCCGGGCGTGCTCGTCAGCGTGCCGTTGAGCGTGCCCTTGTGATGGCCGCCGATCGCACCGGTTATCAGCGGAAAGTTCAGCCCCCGGTTTGGCAGCGCACCGCCGAGCGAGTCGTTGTCGTTGGCGCTGACGCCGTCCCCGCCGAGGTCAATGCCGAGGCCGCCATTGTCGACGAACTGGTTGTCGAACATTGCATTGCCCAGGCTGGTGTCGAGAATCTGCACGCCCGCGCCGATGTTGTCCCAGATCGAATTGAACTCGATCGCATTGCTCGCCGCGCCGTTGTCGACCTGCACGCCGACGCCGTTGCCGGCATCGGTGCGACCGGACTGGTAGCCGATGAAGTTGTCCGACACGGTATTGTCGTGCGCATCGGCGCCGGTGAAACGGATGCCGTGCGTGGCGTTGAAGTTGATGTAGTTGCGTTCGATGTCGGTGTTGTAGCCGCCGACGTAGATGCCGTTGGCGCCGTTGCCGCGGTTGATCGAGGTCTGGCTGCCGCTGTAGCCGATGCCGATGTAGTTGTCGATGATCGCGTTGTCGTGCGCCGCGCCGGCGGAGTTGCCGGCGCCATCGATGTGGATGCCGTCGTTGAGCGCCTCGCCGATGATGTTGCGCAGCGCGTAATTGGTGTAGTCGCCGCCGATCGTGACGCCGTGTACGCCCGGCCCGAGCACGATACCGTAGCCGACCGGATCGAGCGTCACGCCGTTGACCTGGCCGCCGATGTGGATGCCGGCGACGACGTGGCCGCTGCCGCCACGCAGGTTGATCGCGGCGTGGGTGAAGCCACTGAAGCCCAGCCCGATCGCCGAGATCGTCACGCCGCCGGCGGCGCTCGCCGGCACGGTCAGGCCGTCGCTGATCGAGTGGAACGAGCCGTCCAGGACCACGCAGATGCTGGCGTCGTTGCCGACAACGAGATCGTTCGGCGATGCGCCCGGCTGACTGTAGCCCTCGATGTGCGTTTCCTGCGTGATGTCGGGTAGCGGCGTGGTCAGCGTGATCACCTGCGGTCCGCAGTCCGCGCCGATCGAGAAGTTGATGATCGTGCCGGTGTTGGCGTTCGCCGCGTTGATCGCCGCGCGCAGAGAACCGGCACCGGAATCGGCGGTGTTGGTGACGGTCTGGAATACGCTGGCCTGTGCCGCGGCCGGCAGACAAGCTGCCAGTATCAGTGCGGCGCGCAGACTGCTGCTGCTTCGATAAAAGCTATGTCGTTTCATCGTCTTGCTCCTTGTGGTCCAAAAATTCCCTTGTTACTGCCAGCACAGCGCGATTGCGCGGTCCGCGTTGCATACGGTGACGAATTCATGGTCGTACCTCACGATCAGTACACATTCGCCCCCCTCGTCCTTAGCAACGCAGGAAAGCGCAAAAAGGTGGCCCAGTGGGCCGATCATGGAGGATGCATTCTGCTAAGCTCGGGCAAAGCCATTGCAGTGAGGCGTACTGTGCAAGGGCCGGAGCACCTGACGGATTTGCTGAACGCGGCACAATCCGGCGACCGGGACGCGTCGCAGAAGGCGTACGAACTCGTCTATGCCGAACTCAAGCGCACGGCGCGCAATTCACTGCGCCGCGCATTCGGCGCCGATACGCTGACACCGACAGTACTGGTCCACGAGGTCTACCTTCGCTTCAACGGCGTCGGCGCCAAGCCGGTGCGCGACCGCGCGCATTTTTATGCCCTGGCGGCACGAGCCATGCGCCAGATACTCGTTGATCACGCACGCCGGCGCGGCGCCGGGAAACGCGGTGGCGGCGCGCATGTCACCGACCTCGACCGTGCGCTGACTCTCGAGGCGGGTGATTCGGTGCGCGCGCTCGAGCTCGACGCCGCACTGCGTGCACTCGAAGCCTGCGACAGCGAACTTGCGCAACTTGTCGAGTGGCACTTTTTCGCCGGGCTGGATTTCGAGGAGATCGCCAAGGAAACCCATCGTCACAAACGCACCGTGTTCAGCCACTGGGAACTGGCTCGCGCGTTTCTGCAGCGCGAACTGGGTGCCGCCGTGCCATGAGCCGCGCGGTCGACTGGTCGCGGGTCAAGCAGTTGTTCACGCAGGCCCTCGATGTGCCCGCGGAGGAGCGTGAAGCGTGGATGGAACGGGCCTGCGCCGGCGATGCGCCAACACTTGCCGAACTACGCTCGCTGTTCGCGGCCCGCGCGGCGCCGGACCGCGTGGGCGGTGGCGTTGCGCAACTGATGTCGCCGCTGCTCGTTGAAGAAGAGGGGACGTCCCGCATAGGCGCCCAGATTGGCGCGTACCGGTTGCTGCGTGAACTCGGTGTCGGCGGAATGGGCCGCGTGTATCTGGCCGAGCGTGCCGACGGGCAATTCACGCATCAGGTCGCACTGAAGCTCGTTCGCAGCGAGTTGGCTGGGCCGGAACTCGTTCAGCGCTTCCTGCGCGAACGCGATACGCTGGCGCGCCTGGCGCACCCGAACATCGCCCAATTGCACGATGGTGGCATGAGTCCGGATGGCTCGCCGTATTTCACTCTCGAATACGTGTCCGGCGAGCCGATCACGAACTGGTCCGATGCGCAGCGCCTCGCGGTTCGCGCGCGAGTGCGATTACTGTTGAAAGTGTGCGATGCCGTGGAACACGCGCACCGCAACCTGATCGTTCATCGCGACATCAAACCGTCGAACATTCTGGTGACGCCGGAGGGCGAACCCAAGTTGCTCGACTTCGGGATCGCCAAGCCACTCGTCGAGGTACCGGGAGCCGAGCTCACCGGCACGATGATGCGTCCGATGACCCGCGAGTTCGCGGCGCCCGAGCAGGTGCTCGGAGAGCCGGTGACGACCGCGACCGACGTCTACTCGCTCGGTGTCATGACGTATCTGCTGCTGTCCGGCCGCATGCCTTACCGGCGCGCGGCGCTGGGCCAGAGCGGATGGACCAAAGCGATTCTGGACGAACAACCCGAACCGCTGGATCGCGCAATCACGCGCACTGTCGTGCAGGTTGCCGCGGCAAACGACGACGGCCTGGCGGCGCATCCGAGCAGCATGATCGACATTGCCACGCTGGCGACCGCGCGCTCGACGACGCAGCAAGCGCTCAAGCGCAGCCTGCGCGGCGATCTCGAGCGCATCGTCCAGCGCGCGATGGCGAAGCCGCCGAACGCGCGCTACACGACAGTAGCCGCGCTCGCCCAGGATCTGCGCGCGTATCTCGACGGACGCGCAATCAGTGGCGGCACGCGCACTTATCGGCTGCGCAAGTTCGCGCGCAGATACTGGTTGCCGCTTGCTGCCGCCGCAGCGCTGCTGCTCGTCATCGTCGGCGGATCCGTGATCGTCGCCGCGGATGCACGCAAGATCGCGCATGAGGCGACGACCAAGCTCGCAGTGAAGGATTTTCTGCTCGGGTTGTTTGCCGCAGTAGACCCGCACGAAGCCAAGGGCAAGAACATCACGGCGCGTGAATTGCTCGATCGCGGCGTGCAGAGCATCGAATACGACCGCGTTCTCGACAGCGCGCAGAAAGCGGAGATCGATGCCACGCTCGGCCGCATCTACTACCAATTGGGCATTTTCGACCAGGCGAGCGCGCTGCAGAAGACCGCGATTCAGGCGATTTCCGCGGATCCCGGCCAGGCTTTGCTGCTGGCAGAAACCGAAGCAGAGCACGCGCAAACCCTGTCCGACATGGGGGACGCAAAGAGCGCCGTAGCGCTTGTTGCCGATGCGATGGCGAAGCTCGACGCGATCCCGCGGGTGACGGCGATAGAGCGCGCCCGAGTTCTTTCGGTACAGTCCTCGGTTGCATCGGAAATGCGCGACTTCGCCGCGATGAAACGCTACGCCGACGCGGAACTCGCATTGATTCGCGGCAGCGACGTCGATCCCAGGTTACTGTTCACCGCGCTGACCATGGCCGGCGCGGCAAGTTGGGGTTTACACGATCCAACGCAGTCGATGTCCTATTTTCGCGAATCGCTGGACGTTGCGTCGCGCCGGGCCGGAGCGCATGAACTGAATGTCGGGACAGCCCAGACCAACATCGCCATGGTGTTGCGCTACGAATCGCGCTTTCCCGAAGCAGTCGAGTTCGACGAGCAGGCGCTTGCCACGTACCTGAAGGTTCTGGGCCCCGACCATGCGAAGGTAATGAACGTCAGGCGCGATCTGGCGCTTTCTCACTACCATCTCGGCGAGTATGCGAAGGCACGCGCCGGGTTCGAGCAGGTGCTGGCGTCGCAGCGGGCCAGTCTCGGCAGCCGGCATCCGTCCATCGCCGGGACGGAAATCAACCTGGGTCTGGTGCTGACCGACAGCGGCGACCTCGCGGCGGCGGAGCACACATTGACCGAGGCAATCGCGATATTCACCGAGAGATTTGGCCCGGAGTATGAGGGTGTGCGCCTGGCGAGCGGCGATCTTGCGGCCGTGCACGCGCTGCAGGGTCATCTCGATCAAGCCGAATCCGAACTCCTGAAAATCCGCGCCGTTCAAGAGAAGATCGATCCGAACTCGCATGGGGATTCTTCGTTGCTCAGCCGCCTGGGCGAAGTCGCGCGCCTGCGCGGCAACGCAAAAGAGGCGGTGAACCTGCAACGCGAAGCGTTGGCACTTGCGCAAAGGGAGCGCGGCGAGAGCAGCCGCTTCACGGCCATGAACCATCATTTCACCGCGCTTGCGCTGCGCGACGCTGGCAACACTGCCGAAGCGATCGGCGAACTGCGTGCGGCGCTGGCGTCGTTTGCCGGCTACCTCCCGAACGCGAGACATCCGCTGGCCGCGACGACGCGCATGGAACTCGCGGCACTGCTCGCGCGTGAGCCGGCGACGCGCACCGAGGCCATCGCGCTCGCCACCGAGGCGTTGTCGATCCGGCGCGATTTTCTCGGTGCCGATGATGCGCGCACGCACGAGTCCCAGGATTTCCTCGACGGCTTGCAGAAGGCGCGTTGAGGTCAACTTGCAACAACAAACGGGTCCGATGACAATCGGGCAGGCCATCGCGTGCAAAGATGGTGCTGCAATGTTCGGCAGAAAGTTCGTCCGGAGACTCCTCGAATGACTGATGCAGAGTGGTGGCAAAATTTCTGGAATGGCATATCAGCCATAGCCACTGGGGGCGCGACGGGCGTAGCGCTCTATTTCGGCATTCGCGCTTCTCGTCGCGAGGCAGCTGACAAAGATGCAAAGCGGCAGCAGATTGCACGCGCAGCCAATATCCTGCTGAAAGATGCCGTCGATGCCGTTGACGTTCTCCTGGCGAAAATCCGTGTCGGACCAATACCTTTATTTCCCGCGGGCGAAGTTGCTTTTGCCAAGGAGAAGATCGACGAGCTACCTGCAAAGCTTCGCCGCTTCGATGCGGAATGGGTAGAACTGCCACCCGAAAAATTCAACGCGCTCCTTCTCATCGAGCGCGGCCTCATGGAGATAAATGGCAGATTGGCCGAGGCATACAACAAGGCGACCGTCTCGACCCACACTGAAGCGCTGCCCGCGTTGAAAAGAGAGCGCGATGCCATCGTCTCGGCGGCATCGAAAATGAGCATCAATCTTTCGGAGCTGCGAGCGTAGCGGACGCGGGATCAGAGT